>JAFZGE010000191.1 GCA_017555545.1 Alistipes sp. | reverse complement strand
GTGCTCATTCACCAGAAGATGTTTGAGAGCCGCTTGTTCTTCGTGGATAAGCTCATCGATATGGGTGCGCAGATTATCTTGTGTGATCCTCACCGTGCTACGGTCATCGGTCACAACCATGAGCATGCGTTGCGTGCAGCGAATATGACATCGCCCGATATCCGTGCGGGTGTTGCGTTGTTGATTGCTGCCATGAGCGCTGAGGGTACAAGTACAATCCAGAATATCGAGCAGATCGACCGCGGCTATCGTGATATTGATAAGCGCCTTAACGCTCTTGGAGCGCGTATCACAAGATTGGATGAGTAATTAGTAATGAGGGTATTACCTCATGATAAGTTTAATTAGATAAATAGGATTAAGGTAGTCTAAAAATGTTTTTAGAGAATAATAAGCATAAGGGTTGGATTGAGGTTATTTGTGGTTCGATGTTCTCGGGTAAGACCGAGGAGCTCATCCGCCGTATGAAGCGTGCGCAGTTCGCAAACCTTAAGGTTGAGATCTTTAAGCCATCTATCGATGTGCGCTACTCGGAGGAGGAGGTCGTATCACACGACTCTAACGCCATTCAGTCTACACCCGTTGAGTCGGCTCAGAATATCTTGCTCATGACATCGGATGTCGATGTTGTGGGTATCGATGAGGCGCAGTTTTTCGATGATGGCATCGTTGATGTATGTCGCCAGTTGGCTAATAGCGGTGTTCGTGTCATCGTTGCGGGTCTCGATATGGACTATAAGGGTGTTCCCTTTGGCCCTATGCCCGCGCTTATGGCAACCGCGGAGTATGTAACTAAGGTGCACGCCATCTGTGTGCGCTGTGGCGACTTGGCGCACCACTCACACCGCCTCACTACGGATGATAAGCAGGTTGTGCTCGGTGCTCACGACACCTATCAGCCCATCTGCCGCCATTGCTTCAATGAGCTAACTAATAAGTAGTCTATATGCTAAAGAATGTAGAGAAGTGTGTTGAGGTGCTCCGCGCGGGAGGCCTCATCCTCTATCCCACCGACACGGTGTGGGGTATCGGCTGTGACGCCACAAACGAGGAGGCTGTGGCTAAGGTCTACGCTTTGAAGCGCAGCGAGGAGAAGACATCGATGTTGTGCCTCATGCGTGATGCCGATATGATTGTGCGCTATGTGAATAAGGCTCCAGGCATCGCCTTCGAGGTTATGGAGCTCTCGGATAAGCCCTTGACAGCCATCTTGCCAGGTGCTGTGGGTGTTGCTAAGAACCTCATCCCCGAGGCTGAGACTCTCGGCGTGCGCATTCCTCAGCATGAGTTCTGCCAGGCGTTGTTGCGCAAGTTTGGTAAGCCCATCGTCTCTACTTCGGCAAATATCTCGGGCGAGCCCACGGCTAAGCGCTTGAAGGATGTCGACGAGGCGATCATCAATGGCGTAGACTATATCGTACACCCACGCCTGGAGGGTAAACCTACACTTAAGCCCAGCTCTATCATTGCCTTTGGCGAGGGTGGCGAGGTCGAGATTATTAGAAGCTAACGACTATGGCAGAGATACTTATAACCCCCATTCAGAAGCGTTTCTCGGATGTAGACTCGTTCATGCATGTCAATAACATCTGGCAGCAGAGCTACTTCGATATGGGTAAGACGGAGTTTTATACTAAGGTATTGGGTGTTACGGGCGTATTTGATAAGTTGCGCATCATCACCGCCTCGACGCATACCGACTACTTCGGTCAGGTGCGCTTGACAGATGACATCGTGGTGACTACCGACGTGTCGCGCCTCGGCAATAAGAGTATGACTCTGCACCAGTGCATCAAGTGTGGTGAGAGGGTGCTCACGGAGAGTTCATCTGTTATGGTAGCTTTCGATTTCGAGACGCAGGAGACCGTGCAAATTCCCGATGTGTGGCGAGAGAAACTATCGCGCTACTTGAAGGAGTAGAGCAGAAATAAAGAGAGAGTTTAAGGAGTTTAATGTGTTTAGGGTGCATATAGCCTAACACCTTAGACTCCTTAAATTCTTGAAACTCCCTAACTTCACTCTATCTAAAAAAGGTAATGATGCCAAAAAAAGGACAGCTCCGTTGGGAACTGTCCTTTTAAGTTTTCTAAGCAATCCTTCGATTAGATCTCAGGCATTGCCTCGCCATCGAGGTCGATAACGATTGATACGTGACCCTGCTCAGTGTAGCCGAGTGCAAGGAGTGTGCGACCATCAGCCGATGCACCGATAATTACGTATGAGTTCTCCTCAACGTTGATGTAGTTGTACAAGTCAACGCTGTGCTCATCGAGTAACCAGTCTACGATAGGAGTAATAGTCTCAGTATCGTTAACGTGGCTTACGTATGCTGTCTCGTAGCCGATAGGTACGTTGTTAAGGAATACAACGCCATCGTTTGTCATTGCCGATACAGAGCCGATTGCACAAGCACCTGAGAATGTAGTAAGCTGCTTAGTCTCAAGGTCGTAACATGCGGGCTGCTGAAGATCTGTAGAGCTATCGGGATATGTCTTAGCTACGCTATAGATATACTTACCGTTAGGTGTCATACGAGTCTGAGTGTCACCGAATGTGAGTGTAGGAATGTAGTTAGAGTCGTACTCGAATACGGGGTATGTGAAGCCAGAATACTCATCCTCCCATACTACAGCCATCATAGCGCCAGACTGCTCAACACCAACGATGTTGCGCTCGGGGCCTACGCCATAGGTTGATATGCCCTGGATGGGGTAGATGTTCTCGCCGCACTCCAAAACTGTGATACGATCCTTCAAAACGTCGTATGCGAAGGGTACGATGTAGCCATAGATGCCACCATAGTATGAGTTCTCATCATACTCCCACCACCAACCAACGATGTATTCACCGTCGGGTGTTGTGGCTGTGAATGAGCTCATGTTAGATGCAGTAAGATCGCTAAGGTCGAGCTTTACGCACTTGCCGTCGATGTACATAGCAGCCTCACCGCTCTGGCTATCCTCGTAAGTAGCACCTACGATAATACCGTTGTCAGCAACGTCCATGCAGTCGAAGTTCTCGAGCAATGTGATGTCATCTGTGTCGAGGTCGATTACCATACCCTGACGGTCGAAGCAACCTACAACCCAGCGACCATTGTCAGAGATTGCAGTAGCTGTAGAGCCGTTTTGTGGAATCCACTCACGGTATGCAGGTACCTTGCGCTCTGCGATAGTAACCTTCTGTGTGCCAGTCTTAGAGCAGCTCTGGTCTGCAGCTACAGCCTGGAGGTTTACTGTGTACTCTGTGTTCCACTTAAGATTGTCGAAACGGTGTACGAGCTTGTCAGTCTTTACGGGCTCGTTGTTGTTGAGCCAGATCTGGTAGTAAGCAGCGCCGTCAACAGCTGTCCAGCTTACGGTGATAGAGTTCTCAGTAGCGTTTGCGCTGAACTCAGGGGTTGCAAGACCGTTGCTTGGTGTGGGCTCCTCAGGGCCACATGCCATAACTACGATGGCCAATGCCGCTGCAACAAATCCCTTGAAAATGTTTTTCATAAATATAAATGTTTTAATGTGTGTTGCGTGATAAAAGCGGTGCAAAGATACATAATTATTTGAATGATACAACAATCCGTACTCAAATGGGTCAATAAATGCGCATATTGGTTTACATATTTATGTAGTCTTAATGGCATAACCTGGGTGCAATTCATCGTGCAAAATATCCCATTCGGAGCAAAATAAAACCCATCTGGAAAAAATAGGCGCATCAATTTCGCTATCTCGGATATTTGTGCTAACTTTGCCTCGTATTATGTGCGCGTGCGTAAGCATGTCGCGCACATGAAATGATTTAGTAGCGGAAATTAATAGTTACACAATAAAACACATTTACAATGAAAAGACTTCATTCACTCTTGATGATGCTTTTTGCAGTCATCGTAATGGTAGGTTGTGGTGAGGAGCCAGGTTTCATTTTGCCTCCAAACAACAACCCCGTTAACCCAAATCCCCCTGTAGGTAGCGACGATCCATCGGCACTCCCCCTCATTTCTACAGACCCTGCGTTTGTGACTGAGGCTATGACCGAGGATATCACTGTCGTTCTCAACGTTGCTGGCACAGCAGCTGATGGTTTCAAGGGTGATTTGTATGCTCACACAGGTGTGCTTACCGATAAGAGTACATCAAATGGCGACTGGAAGTATGTGCTTTCAGACTGGGGCGAGAACATCCCCGAGTGTAAGCTCGAGTCGAAGGGCGACAACATCTGGCACTACACAATTAAGGGTGGTGTTCACGCATGGTATGGCGTGCCCGAGACAGAGGCCGTAACTCATATTGCATTCGTATTCCGCTCTGCAGACTGCTCTATCGAGGTTAAGGACAATGGTGCCGATATCTTCGTTGAGTTGGCTAAGGAGGGTCTCTCAGTTAAGTTCCTCTCTCCTGCACACGGCGCAATCCTTCAGGTTGGCCAGGAGTACAGCGTTCAGGTACAGCAGCAGGCTGCTACAAACGTTAAGCTCTACAAGAACGATGTTGCAGTGGCCGAGACAGGTGGTGCAACACTCACATACACATATGCTCCTACCGAGGCTGAAGATGTAGTATTCAAGGCTGTGGCTACTGATGGCAAGGAGACCGTTGAGGAGAGTATTCAGGTTGCAGTATTGGGCGAGACTGAGACAGCTACACGTCCTGCTGGCATCAAGAATGGTGTTACAGTAAACGGCAACGAGGCTACATTCGTGCTCTTCGCACCTGGCAAGAAGTCTGTAGTATTGCTCGGCGACTTCAACGACTATGCTCCATCTAACGAGGGCATGATGAAGAAGGACGGCGACTACTTCTGGATCACAGTGTCAGGCCTCGAGGAGGGTGTTGAGTATGGCTACCAGTACCTCGTAGATGGTACAATCAAGATTGGTGACCCCTACGCAACAAAGATCCTTGACCCATGGAACGATAAGTGGATCGATGCTTCGGTATATCCTAACCTCAAGGCATACCCCGTAGAGTACACTTCGGATATTGTATCAGTATTCGAGCTCAACCCCGTAGAGTTCACTTGGACTGCTACATCTTATGAGCGTCCCGCAGAGAACTCTTTGGCAATCTACGAGCTTTTGATTCGTGACTTTACTGAGGAGGGCTCAATCAACGCCGTAACAGCTAAGCTCGACTACCTCGAGACATTGGGTGTTAACGCAATCGAGCTTATGCCTATCCAGGAGTTCGACGGCAACGACTCATGGGGCTACAACCCATGCTTCTTCTTCGCTGCCGACAAGGCTTACGGTACTGAGGAGGCATACAAGACCTTCATCGATGAGTGCCACAAGCGCGATATCGCTGTTATCATCGACGTAGTGTTCAACCACGCAACAGGTCAGCACCCCTACGCTAAGATGTGGTGGGATGGCGGTGCAAACAAGACTGCAGCGAACAACCCATTCTTCAACGTTGACGCACCTCACAACTGGAGCGTATTCCACGACTTCAACCACACATATGCTCAGACCGTATCATACATCGATGATGTATTGGAGTACTGGATGGAGGAGTACAATGTTGACGGCTTCCGCTTTGACCTTACTAAGGGCTTCGTACAGAACCCTGGTAACTACGATGCAAGCGGCTACTCAGCACAGCGTATCGGCATCTTGAAGCACTACGCACAGACTATCCGTGCCGTAGATGAGGATGCTTACATCATTTTTGAGCACTTCTGCGACCAGAGCGAGGAGACTGAGCTCTACAACTCTGTAGGCGCACTCTGCTGGAACAACAACCAGCGTGGCGGTTACAAGGAGTCAGTACTCGGTTTCACAGGTAGCGGCAAGAGTAACTTCTCAGACTTCAAGAAGGGTCGTATCAACAACATAGAGACACACGACGAGGAGCGTATCGCTTACGATGCAATCAAGTATGCACAGACATGGGCTAAGCCTTGGGATGTGCTCACAAAGCGTCTTCAGGCTGTATACGCCTTCCACTTCCTCACTCCATATCCTAAGATGATGTGGCAGTTTGGTGAGCTCGGCTACGATGTATCTATCGAGGAGAATGGCCGTACTGGTCGCAAGCCCGTTCGTTGGAACTACTACAACGATGCTAACCGCAAGGCGCTCTACGATGCTATGTCTAAGTATGTATCATGGCGTACTGACCACGAGGAGTACTACGGTCAGGAGAATATGACTGTACACACTTGGAATGTTAACGACTCACACATGAGCGGCAAGACACTTGTAATGGATAAGGTTATTGTTGTTGCAAACTTCACAAACGCACAGGCTTCAACAACTATCAACAACCCCAACCCAGGCGAGTGGACTAACCTCATGACAGGTGAGAAGGTTCAGGTGAACGGTTCACACACATTCACTTTGGCTGGTAGCGACTACATCGTATTGGTTAAGGAGTAGTCTAAAAGTATACACTTATGGGGTTGCCGTCATACGTGCGGTAGCCCCATAATTAATTTTGCTGAGTATGAAACGTACCATTATAGACCTCTTTGAGGCCTCGGTAGCGAAATATGGCTCCAAGGATTTTCTCTTGGAGAAGCACAATGGCAAATTCGAGCCCACGTCGTATGCCCAGACTAAGGTTGAGGCACTCAAGACGGGTGCAGGTCTTGCTTCCATCGGCGTGAAGCCTGGCGATAGAGTCTCTATCCTTGCTGAGGGTTGCAACAACTGGATTATCTCGGAGCTAGGACTCTTGTATGCTGGCGCTGTGAGTGTGCCCCTTTCAATCAAGTTGGAGGAGGCGAACGATCTCTTGTTCCGCTTGCGCCATGCCGATGTTAAGGTGCTCTTTGTGTCGAAGAATCAGTTGCCCAAGGTGGCAAAGATTGTTGACCAGCTCCCCGACCTTGAGCACATCATCGTTTGGGGCGAGGTGGACAACAACCTCGCTATCGTTGAGTCGCTCGAGGCACTCAAGGCGTGCGGTGAGCAGTATCTTAAGGAGCACGAGGAGGAGTTTTTGGCGATTGGTCGCTCATTACAGAACGATGACTATGCCACAATCACCTATACCTCGGGTACTACGGCAGACCCCAAGGGCGTGGTGCTCACGCATCGCAACTACACAGCAAACGTCGAGCAGGCGTTGTCTGTTGTGGCTATCCCCTCGGAGTGGCGTACGCTTATCATCCTTCCTCTCGACCACTGCTTTGCACACGTCGTAGGCTTCTACATCATGATTGCCTGCGGTGCTTCGGTGGCAACAACCGAGGTGGGTCGCACACCCATGGAGACGCTTAAGAACATACCTATTAATATAAAGGAGGTGCGCCCACACTTCTTGCTCTCTGTTCCTGCGCTTGCAAAGAATTTCCGCAAGAACATCGAGACCACAATCCGCAAGAAGGGCAAGACAACGGAGCGTCTCTTTAACTTCGCCCTCAAGACATCGTATGCCTACCAGGCCGATGGCTACACCAAGGGTCGTGGCATGCGCTGGATGCTTAAGCCCCTCGTAGCGCTCTTCGACAAGATTCTCTACTCCAAGGTGCGCGAGGCATTTGGTGGTGAGTTGCAGTTCTTCATCGGTGGCGGAGCGTTGCTCGACAGCGAGCTTCAGCGCTTCTTCTACGCTATTGGCGTACCCATGTATCAGGGTTATGGTCTCTCGGAGGCTACTCCCGTAATCTCGACAAACGCACCCTCGAAGCGTAATCACCGCTTCGGCTCATCGGGTCGCCTTGTTCAACCCCTCGAGATTAAGATTCTCGATGAGGAGGGTCGCGAGCTTCCCGTAGGCGAAAAGGGTGAGATTGTCATCAAGGGCGAGAATGTGATGGCGGGATACTGGAAGAATCCTGAGTCTACGGCCGACACCGTGCGTGATGGATGGTTGCATACGGGCGATATGGGTTACATGGGTAAGGATAACTTCCTCTACGTCTTAGGTCGCTTCAAGAGTCTCCTTATCTCAAGCGATGGCGAGAAGTATAGCCCCGAGGGTATGGAGGAGGCGATTGTAGATAAGTCGCCATATATCGACCAGATCATCGTTTACAACAACCAGAATCCATATACCATTGCTCTTGCCGTGCCATCAAAGGAGAACCTTAACCGCACACTCCAGGAGCGCGGTATTGAGGGTGAGGCACGCTACACCGAGGCGGCAAAGATTATCGCGGCTGAGATTGCTAAATATCGCACAGGCGGTGTATATGCTGATGAGTTTCCCGATCGTTGGGTTCCTGCAGTTGTCGCCATTGCTGATGAGGCATTTACCGAGCAGAACGGCCTTGTAAACAGCACTATGAAGATTGTGCGCAATAAGGTTGAGAAGCACTTTGCCGAGGCTATTGCCCACGCCTATACTCCAGAGGGCAAGGCAATCGATAACGCATCCAACATCGCAGCGCTCAAGAATATATTGGGATAAGACGCAGTTTTAGGCGAAAGAAAAAACACCATAGGTTTCTATGGTGTTTTTTTTGTTGGTTAACGGGGCGCGAAAGAGACTTTAAGAGGTGTAAGAGACAAAAGAGACAGAAGGGACTAAAGGGACAAACGAGATGACACGAACAAGTATGCTGATAGAGACTTCCCTTTCGTCTCTACTTCGCATCTGCGCACAAAAAAAGAGCTCTGCCGAAGCAGAGCTCTCGTATATAGGGCGTTCCCTAAGCAATCAATTAGCCGAGGATCTCGAGCATCTTGATAGCTGCAGTTGCAACGGGAGTACCAGGGCCGAAGATTGCCGCAGCACCATCCTTGTACAACTGATCGTAGTCCTGTGCGGGGATAACACCACCTACAACTACTACGATATCCTCGCGACCGAGCTTCTTGAGCTCTGCGATGATCTGAGGAACGAGGGTGAGGTGGCCCGCTGCAAGTGAAGATACACCTACAACGTGTACGTCATTCTCAACAGCCTGCTTTGCAGCCTCCTCGGGAGTCTGGAACAAAGGACCCATATCTACGTCGAAGCCAAGGTCAGCGTAACCTGTAGCAACAACCTTCGCACCACGGTCGTGACCATCCTGGCCCAACTTAGCGATCATAATACGGGGCTGACGGCCCTCCTTCTTTGCAAAGTCAGCACACATCTGCTTTGCCTTCTCGAATGCTGAATCTGATTTCACCTCTGCTGAATATACACCTGAGTTCAAACGAATAACTGCCTTGTAGCGACCTACGATCTTCTCGCAAGCGTCAGAGATCTCACCGAGTGATGCGCGAACCTTAGCCGCCTCAACTGCCAATGCGAGCAAGTTGCCCTCACCTGTGCGTACGCACTCAGTGATTGCTGCCAATGCTGCCTCAACAGCTGCGTTGTCACGGTTAGCACGGAGCTCCTGCAAACGCTTAACCTGGCTCTCACGAACTGCTGTGTTGTCTACAGCCAAGATGTCGATAGGTGCCTCCTTCTCCAAACGGTACTCGTTAACGCCGATGATAGTCTCAACGCCAGAGTCGATACGAGCCTGCTTACGTGCAGCAGCCTCCTCGATACGGAGCTTAGGAATACCTGTCTCGATAGCCTTAGCCATACCACCGAGCTGCTCGATCTCCTGGATGTGCTCCCAAGCCTTGTGAGCGATCTCGTGTGTAAGAGTCTCTACGTAGTATGAACCTGCCCAAGGATCGGCTGAACGACAAACGTTAGTCTCCTCCTGGATGTAGATCTGAGTGTTACGTGCGATACGTGCTGAGAAGTCAGTAGGAAGTGCGATAGCCTCATCCAAAGCGTTGGTGTGCAATGACTGAGTGTGACCCAAAGCTGCACCCATAGCCTCGATAGCTGTACGTGCTACGTTGTTGAATGGATCCTGCTCAGTGAGTGACCAACCTGAAGTCTGGCTATGTGTACGCAATGCCAATGACTTGGGGTTCTTAGGCTCAAACTGCTTAACGATCTTAGCCCACAACAAACGT
>JAFZGE010000028.1 GCA_017555545.1 Alistipes sp. | reverse complement strand
GAGTTCAAGGTTACTGTAAAGCAGGCTGAGTATGTTGCTCCTGCTCCCGTAATCATCATCGACTCTGCTAACGAGGAGTTCGAGGCTGAGGGTGGCAACGGCGAGATTTCATTCCACGTAAACAACGCTGTTGATGGTGTTGAGGCTACTGCAACAAGCGCTGCAGAGTGGCTTACAGTTACATCTTGCACTAACGGCATCGTAGCATACACAGTAGCAGCTAACGAGACTGAGTCAGTTCGCGAGGGCGTTATCACTATCGCATATGGCGAGGTATCTCAGGATGTTAAGATCAAGCAGTACTTCGAGGGTTACAACCCTGGCATGGAGTACTCTGTATTCAATGTTGTTGAGATCTTCGCTTCATCAAAGCAAGGCGGTAAGGAGTGGGAGGTAATCTTCATCGAGCACGACTCAGTGCTTGGCGACATGCAGACACGCATCTGCTTCTATATGAATGAGGCTAACGCACAGCGCATTACTGACGGCACTTACACTGTAGAGAATGGCGGCATCCTTGTAAACAGCACATACAACAACGGTTATTCAACATACCGCGCTAACGCTTCACTCGCTACAGATATCACTGTTGCAAACATAAATGTTGTAACTAACACAGATACTCAGAAGATCTCATTCAACGGTACTTTCCAGGCAGGTAACGCTATCGTAACTTTGGACTACACAGGTGAGGTTCGTGGTATGGACCTTGGCGAGGCTGTAACAGGCAAGATCGTTTGCAACGAGTGGAAGTCTGTTTTGAAGAAGTGGGAGGAGGCTGGCCAGTTTATGTTCGAGGCTAGATCTTCTGACAATAAGTTGATTATCCTCTTCGACATCTTGCACTCAGGTGGCACTAAGCTCTGCCCAGAGGGCACTTACGAGGTTGGCGATTACGTATGGAAGGGTGACGTTTTGGAGAACACAACTGATATCACTTACAATGGTGTAGCGGCTGATATGGTTGCTGGTTATATCACTGTTGAGCACATTCGCGGTGGTTACGTGTTCACATTCGAGCTTACAGACGCTAACGGTCGTGAGTTCGCAGGTACAATCTCTGGTCCTGTTCAGAACGGTACAAACCCAGAATAATTGCTGCATTGCAATCATAACTCAGGGCTGCCCTTTTGGGTAGCCCTTTTTTTTGCATCCCTCCCCCACCCTCAAATTTGCGATTTTCAAAAATTCATCATATATTTGTAATCTGTTAGGTTGAAAATCAATAACAAACATACTAAAACTAATAACTATGAGAATTAAAAATCTACTATTTATGCTTATGGCACTGCCATTGGCATTCGTTGCGTGCGAGACTCCCAACGAGCCCGTAGATGAGGTTAAGAACCCCACCGTGGCAATCACAGTTGGCGAGGCTACCGAGACTTCAATCGCATTCACAATCACCTCTACAGATGCTGAGGAGGTTAAATACCTCGTTGTAGAGAGCGCTGAGGGCACACCCACAGCAACTGAGGTGCTCACAAATGGTACTGCAGCCGAGGCTAACGCTGAGGCAGGCTGCTACGTTGCAGAGCTCAAGGCGGCAACAGAGTACACAATCGTTGCTGCAGCAAAAAACACAAAGGCTGTTGTTAAGGCCGAGGCAAAGATGACAACTAAGGGTAGCGGCGAGGAGCCAGAGCCTCCCACACCAGGCGATGAGTTCGACGTAACATTCACAGCTCAGGAGGCACACATCGAGTACTACGGCGACCAGTACTCTGCTGCTTACAACTACTATGTCATCCTCTCTGACGTGGGCATGAACCTCACAGAGACATCTATGAGCTACAAGGAGAATGGTGTTTACTACCTCCTCGACCTCTATGCTGCTGACGCTGCCGAGAACAACAACTATACAGTACCTAACGGCACATACAAGGCTGCTACAAGCTCTGCAGCTGGCACATTCGGTCTCGGTGACTATGGCGCAGGTCTCAACATCGTTGAGGGTGTACCTACATACTACATCTACGCTGATGGCGAGGTAGTTGTTTCTGATGACAAGATCGTTGCTACAATCACTATGGAGGATGGCGCAAAGCACCAGATCACATACGAGGGCAGCCTCTTCTTCGGCACTAACGGCGATGAGCCTAACCCTCCAGCAGCTGAGTTCGAGGCAACACACACAGCTACAAAGTGGCTCTGGGGTGGCGCATCAAGCTACGGCAACAAGTACGCTGTTATGGGCGACAACTTCTCTATCGACGTACACTTCCCCGCCAAGTATGCTTCACAGACATACCTCGAGCAGCAGTCATACACCTGGACATCTACAACATGGTTCGGCTACAACGACTTCGACAACGAGTTCACAACACGTTCGTTCAAGGTTGAGGGTACAGACGTGGCTGTAGACGCAGGTACTGCAGTTGTAACTGCTACAGGCGATGAGTACCACATCGAGCTCACTCTCGAGGGTCGCGACGGCTTCACATATATGATTCAGTATGACGGTAAGCTCGATGACAAGGGCGAGGTTGTTGATGACAACGCACCCGTTGCCTTTACTTACATGTCTAAGGGCACATACAACTCTTACTGGTGCTACCAGTATGAGCTCAAGAACGCTAAGGGCGACTCTATGATCCTCTACATCAACGATACTCAGGGTAACGAGAGCAACATCTACTCTGATGACTCGTTCATCTGGACTACTCGCGACTACTGCTACTACGCTGGTGACTTCTCAACATACGGCATCACCATCAATGGCATGAGCTACGAGGCTATCAGCGGCGCTATGGTGCTCACATCTGATGGTGCTGGCACTATCGAGTTCACTATGACCCTCAACTTCACTAACGGCACATCACGCGAGTTCTCATTCGCTGGTAAGATTGGCCAGGAGAACGCTGGTGGCGAGGTTACAAAGCTTGCAACACCCTCTGTAGCGGGCATCGTAGCAGGCAACTCAGCAACCGTTAGCTGGCAGGAGATTGCAGGTGCAGCAAACTACACCGTGACACTCAATGGCACAGACGTAAAGACCGTAAATACTGCTTACATCACATACCAGAACCTCGAGTACGACACAACTTACACCGTATCGGTTGTTGCTAACCCAGCAGATGCTGCTGTAAACTCAGCTTCTGACCCTGGCACAGCAACATTCACAACTGAGGCTAACCCTGGCGGTGGCGAGGGTGGTGGCAACACAGGTGGCGAGAGCTTCGAGGGTTGGGTATTCGACGCTTCACTCAACATGGGTTCAAAGCTTGTAACACTCACCGATGGCACACACACCGTGGTTATGACTCTCAACGAGGTTGCAGGTGGCACATTCTACCTCTTTGGTAATGGTGTGCTCAATGTAACTGAGGTTACCGTTAATGGCGTAGCTGCAGAGAGCGCATCAGGTACTATGGAGATGTCATCATCTTCAAGCTACTACATCGTGCTCGACTGCTACATCAACGGCGTACACTACACAGGTACTTCAAACAACCCCGTAGTATAAGGTTGACTATAAACGACAAAAATGAGGACTGTCCTTCGGGGCAGTCCTTTTTTTTGCGAAATTTTACTTACCTTTGCTCTTGGTAATTACTCATATATTATGAAAAAGAGCATCCTACTTATCGCGACATTCGCCCTCGCCACCCTATTTTCGGGTTGCGAACTATATAATCGAGGAAACAACGACCTACCTCCCGTAGACCCCTATATGGTGGAGTTCGAGGCGTCATACCTCAACGGCGACTACTATGGCGATTACTACAATATCGGCAAGGGAAACTACTATATCTACCTCTCGGATAAGGGCATAACCGAGGAGGGCGAGTTGCTACCACACGGCAACTACTATATCTTAGATATCACATCGAGCCTCACGAACTACCATAACGAGACCGTTCAAATCCCCTCGGGCACATACACGCTCGACAAGGATAACAGCTTCGACCACAGAAGCTTCTCGCAGGAGCGCTCTATGTATGTAGCGACGGATGCTAATGGCGAGGTCTTCAAGTGCGAGTACTTCGACTCGGCAAATATGTCTATCCACGTTGATGGCATCGTCCTCACAGCCGAGATTGGCGACTATACCCACATCGTTACATACAACCACTCGCCACGCGTGAGAAATAGAGGCGAGAATGGCGTGCACTCGACACTATGCGGCGACCTCAGCCTCGCACTCGACGACCATACGCTCTACTACTACCCTTGTGGGGACTACTACACAACGGGCATAAACAACTGGTTGCTCTTCCTTTGGCCAAATAGCGGCGAGGGTGATATTGTGCAGTTCGACGTGATGACAACCAAAGATGGGAACGATAGCTTCTATGGCGAGTATAAGATTGGCTCAACGGGAAACGAATGGAGCTTCCTTAAGGGAGTGCTCACCATCGAGGAGAATGAGTCATATATGGATGGCTCGTGGTACTACACCTCCGACTACACCGACTTCGCGCCATTTGCTGGCGGCGTGCTCAAAATCTTTAACAACAGCGACAATACTGCTACTGTAACCTTCGAGGTGGTTGATGATGCGGGCAACTCCATCACAAGTTCCTGGAGGGGCGCAGTAAGCCTACTACAGTAGAATATAGGTATAAACATCCGGGCTGTCGACCATAGCGGTTGGCGGCCTATTTTTTATATTCTGGGCAATTTGTTAAGTTTGTGTGAATAAAATGGTTGCAAAAAATTTGCTCATTTATGTGATTTTCCCTAAATTTGTTCATACTAGATGAGAATATATACAACTAACGAATAAAACCTAAAAACTACAATTATGAAAATTAAGCATTTTTTCTACTTATTGCTTGCGTTGCCATTGGCATTTGCAGCATGTGAGCCCGTTGAGGGTCCCAACACCCCCGAGAACCCTGATACCCCCGAGAACCCCACAAAAGAACCTGTTTTGACACTCACCTCTGAGAACTCATTGCAGTTTGGTTGTGAGGGCGGCGAGGGTGTTATCACCTACACTTTGGAGAACGCTGTTGAGGGCACAGAGCTCAAGGCAGAGGCTACTGAGGCGTGGATTACAGACGTTACTGTTGGCGAGACTATCACATTCGCAGTTGCTGCTAACGAGGTAATTGAGGAGCGTCAGGGTCGCATCTTGGTTACATACGGTGATAAGCTCTTCAACGTATTTATCAAGCAGGAGGGCATCGAGCCATTCGAGACCTTCGAGGCAGATATGTTGCTCCTTGATGGCTTCGGCATCCTTACAGATGGTAGCGCTTACAACATGAACATCTACCTCTCTGACATCGGCTTCTCTTCTGGTGGTTACTATCAGGCAGGTGCTACATACTATCGTTTGGACCTCTACTTCAAGGATGAGCCATTGTTGGATGAGGAGGGCTACCGCCACATCACTCCTGGCACATACACTTTCGATGGTTCTGATGACGCTAACGACATGTCTATCGGTTACACATACTCTGGTTACATGAAGGTTAACGAGTCGGGCGCAGGTTTCGAGAAGCAGTTCCAGTTCGATGCAGCAGAGCTCGTTGTAACAGAGGAGGGTTTGACTCTTACAGCTTATGTTGATGACGTTAAGCACATTGTAACTTACAATGGCGATACTATGTTCTTCGAGGGTAAGAAGGTTGTATTCGAGGGCGATGAGGTACTCACTCCTCACCTCGGCATGGCCACATATCTCGGCACACAGTACTCTTCAAACTACAACTACTACTTCTACCTCTCAGACAAGGGCTTCGATGAGAACGGCATGCTCTTACCTGGCGGTTACTACTTCAAGATCGACCTCTTCGGCATCGAGCCAGTTATCGACGAGGAGGGTTACCTCCACATCCCACAGGGCACATACAACCTCGATGACAACGGTGACTGCGCAGATTGGGAGATTGGCTACCAGTGGTCATTCTGTATGAAGATGAACGAGCAGGGCGGTGGCTACGAGTTCCGCGAGAACTACGAGAGTGCTAAGTTGGTAGTTTCGGAGAATGGCATGTATGGCGAAATCGTTATTAAGAGCGGTCTCTTCGCTATCACATTCGAGGGCGAGCCTAAGTTCTACGTAGGCAACTAATCGAATACCTTTATATTAATAGAGGGGCTTTCCGTAGGGGAAGCTCCTTTTTTGTCAACCAAAACTCTTGCATTTTTGAATAAAATTGTTTAATTTTGTCTAACGGTTCTTCCAGAAGGTGAAAAACATAAACGAGAATTAAATCTAACAAACTAAAACTTATAACTATGAAACTTAACAAACTTTTCCTTTTGTTGCTTGCGTTGCCTTTGGCATTCGTAGCATGTGAGCCTAATGAACCTATCGAGACTCCAACGGATCCCGCTGTGTTGACACTCACATCTGAGAACTCATTGCAGTTTACTCCCGAGGGCGGTAATGGTACTATTACCTACACTTTGGAGAACGCAGTTGCAGGTACTGAGCTTACTGCTACAACTACTGCAGAGTGGATTACTGACATCACTGTTGGTGAGACCATTACATTCGTAGTTGCTGCTAACGAGTCAACTCAGAAGCGTAATGATCGCATCTTGGTAACTTATGGTACTGAGAACTTCAACGTATTCGTTAAGCAGGAGGGTGTTGAGCCAGTTGTAAACTTCGAGGCTCAGAACTTCCTGGGTGTTTATTACGGTACAGAGTATAGCCCCAACTACAACATGGCTATCTACCTCTCTGACCTTGGTTTCACAGAGCAGGGTTATGTTTTGGCAGGTGGTACTTACTACACTTTGGACCTCTTCATGGATAACGAGCCCGCTATTGACGCTGAGGGCTTCATGACAGTTCCTGCAGGTACTTACACCTTCGACGGCACTGACTCATACGGCGATATGACAATCGGTTATGCATACTCTTCATATTTCAAGATTAACTCTGATGCTTCAGCATACGAG
>JAFZGE010000190.1 GCA_017555545.1 Alistipes sp. | reverse complement strand
TATATATATCAATGATATAGTATATTTTACTGATAACCCTTTGAAGCGAGACAACTTTTCAAGAGAAGAAAAGAGTTTTCCATCCATCCAATTACATAGGAAAAATGGATGGATGGAAACTCCACCACCGCCCAAGAGAGCCTCTGCGGGGTTGCCCCGCAGGGTGTGTGTGGTGTTACCTAAGTCGCATATCGGCTGCCTGCAATATCTTATTGCGTAGGAGTTGGTTTAGCTCGGGATGGTCGCTCAAGAAGCGCTCCACCTCTGCCTTTGCTGCATCGCTTGTATGACCACCAAGGAGTGCTCCTGCCCAATTTCGTGGGAAGAAGATGTCGCCCGTGCGCTGCACCTCCTCAATCTCCTCCAAACCGCGGTAGATATACTTTACCGCCTCCTCCTGACGTAGGTGGTGGTTAAGGTAGCCGAGGAGCGTTGCTGTCCAAGGCTCAATGCGGCGATTTTCAGGCTCCATAAGCGACTCGAAGAGCGCATCGCGCACATCACTATCAGGGTGTGTGCCACGCATGATATACTCAAATTGGTTGCGGCGGTCTGCGTTGCTAATACGCTCAAGCTGAGTGGTGTATATCTCATCGTAACGCTCAGGATAGCGCACCGCAAGCTCGTATGCGAGGGTCATATAGTCGCTCTCATTGAGCATCTTATCGCTCTTGCTTAGCCACATATCGTACATCACAGCGCACACCTCCTCCGAGCGCATAACATGGGTAAGTGTCATCTTCAAGCGGCGGCTGAGCGAGGTATTATCGCAAGTCGTAGCAATCTCCCAGAGGCGTGCC
Organism: Alistipes sp.; assembly: GCA_017555545.1. Classification (GTDB taxonomy): domain Bacteria; phylum Bacteroidota; class Bacteroidia; order Bacteroidales; family Rikenellaceae; genus Alistipes. Next base: position 2,343 of record JAFZGE010000190.1, on the reverse strand, counting down.
TCATCCTCGGCTGTGCCCACCTCGAGCATAGGCTTTGTGAGGTAGCCATTGAGCGTTGATGCCACGAGGTAACTCTTCTCGCAAGGGATGTAATTGAGCAAGAAGTCGAGCCATGCACGCGCATCGCACTCTGTCACGCCATTGCGCCACTCGTACACCTCGTTGAGCATCGTAACCATAGACTGACGCATAAGGTCATCCTCAACTTCCCCAATATGTTCCATCATCCACTTAATAGTTTTGTTGGGTAGGATAAAGAGTCCATAGCCACGACCATCGCAGTTGGGGATAACGACCTCGGCATTGCGGGGGAACTTAATGTCGCACACCTCTTGGAGTGGCATACCCTCATCGGGCTTTATTTCAACCTCTACAATCTCCGTTTTACCATTTTTATATACCACATAGCAGTTGAAGCGCTGTTGCCAAAGTGGTGAATCAGTAAATATATGGTAGCGACCACTCTCCTTCGTAAGTTGTATAATTGGCATGTATGGCATCTCGACCCAAAAGAAACTGAAGGTTTCGATATCCTCCTCGCTATGCTTATCGAGGATTGCAACGAGGTCGTTCCATGTAGCGTTGCCATAGGCGTAGGTGCGAAGATACTCCTGAATGCCCTCGCGGAAGGCCTCCTCGCCCATAAGTTCCACAATCTTATCCATCACTATCGGTGCCTTATTGTAGATTGTCTGGCCGTAGATAAGACCTGCATTGTTAAGGTTGTCAAGATCCTGACGGATAGAGGAGCGACCCGCTGTGCGGTCCTCGTTGTATGCCGCATGAGTATATGTCTTGAGTCGGTTTAAGCGGTGGTTGACATCGGGGAATAGTGGCTCTGTCATTCGTGCAGCAAAGTAGTTCGCGAATATCTCCTTTGTCCACACATCGTTGAACCACTCCATCGTTACATAGTCGCCAAACCACATATGCGCAGTCTCGTGCGCTATGAGCTGTATGCGTCGCAACTCCTCATCAAGTGTAGGGTTCTCGCCAAGGAACATCTGAGTGTCGTTATAGAGCGTAGCGCCCGTATGTTCCATACCACCATACTGGAAGCCAGGGAGCATGATAAGGTCATACTTGGCAAAGGGGTATGGGATGCCCGTGTACTCCTCTAACCACTCCAACGATGCCGCCACCTGCTCGAAGATGGTGTCGAGTTGCGCAAGGCGCTTGGGGTCGGTCTCGCGGTAGTATGCCGTGAAGCGGTGGTTGCCATCATCATAGGTGCGGCTATCGAACTTACCCGCCACAAACGAGAATAGATATGTGCTCAAAGGCTCTGTAGGAGCGAAAGTTACGGCATTGCCATCGACTTTGCTCACGGCAGTGTTAGACACCGCTACCCAACCCTCGGGGAGTGTCAGCGATAGGTTGTACTCCGCCTTCATATCGGGCTGGTCGAAGCATGGAAAGAGAGTACGCGCACGGTCGGGCACAAGCAACGTGTAGAGGAAGTCGGGCTTACGGTTTAGCGACTGGTTGTCGACCGCAAATTTGATTACTATAGCATTGCTACCCTCATTAGTTATGTTTGCTGGCACAACGATATGCTCATTCGCAAGAGTGCATTGACTCAATATGGACTCCCCGCCATACAACACATCACTCACAAGGTCGGTATTGCGTAGGTCTATAACGACCTCTTGGGGAGCCGCGAGGTTGAAGCTAATAGTTGTCTTAGCCCTATCCTCTATAAGGTCGAAGTGTAGTGTGTAGACTACATCCTTTATCGTAGCCTTGCGCCATTGGGCAAGCTCACGACTTACGCCTGCATCGTAGCGGTGCTCCTCGGCACTCGCCATGGTGAACGTTAGAAGTGATGTGAGTAGAAGTATAAGTGTTCGAAAGTGTCTCATAGTCTTATAAGGTTTTGTCTTAAAACTGCATCTACAAAGATACGAATATTCGCCGAATAATTCCTATATTTGTGGTTGAAAAGATATCAAAACCTCACAACCATGACACGCATCATTGCTGCTTTCGACTCATTCAAAGGCTCACTCACCTCACGCGAGGCGGGCGAGGCATTCCGCCGTGGATTTACCTCGGAGTGCCCCGATGCCGAGGTTGAGGTACTCGCTATCGCCGATGGTGGCGAGGGCATGGCTGAGGCTATATGCGAGGGCGTAGGTGGAGAGATGGTGTCGGCTTTGGTTAGCGACCCTCTTGGTCGCAAGATTGAGGCGCGCTATGCTATTATAAACGATGGCGATACGGCTGTAATTGCGATGTCGGCGGCAAGCGGTCTAACACTACTTAAGCCCGAGGAGCGCAACCCTCTTATCGCCTCCACTTATGGCACGGGAGAGCTTATCCTCGATGCACTGGAGCACGGTT
>JAFZGE010000189.1 GCA_017555545.1 Alistipes sp. | reverse complement strand
GCACCCATCTACGGTGTTGAAAACTACATTACGGACTTTGCCGAGTCGGTACTCTCGCAGTCGTACCCAAACATCGAGTTTATCTTCGTTAACGACGGCACGAAGGATCGCTCTATAGAGATTCTCGAGGAGCTTATCGACAGAAAGTATAGCCACCTTCGCGACAGAATTAAGATCGTACACAAGACCAACGGCGGTCTCCCCGCAGCACGATTCACGGGTCTTGAGCACGTTACGGGCGACTATGTCTACCATGTCGACTCTGACGACTGGCTCGCAAAGGATGCCATAGCAAAGATTGCAGCAAAGATCGAGGAGACGGGTGCCGACATCATCTACTATAACCTCGTTAAGGAGTATCCCACAAAGTCGAAGCTCAAGCGCGACCGCTACTACGAGCCCAACGAGCAGGCCAAGTTCGTACGCAACATGTACAACCACCGCTCCTTCGCCAGCGTATGCAACAAGTGCTTCCGCCATGGCCTCTATACCGAGCACAAGATCTACTGCCCCAAGTATGGCTATGCCGAGGATTGCTACACAACAACACAGCTTGTGGGCTACTCAAAGAGCATCGCATACCTCGACGAGTATATCTACCACTACCGCAAGGGCAACCCCAACGCTCTTACTGGCCAGCAGCGCCGTAAGCGCAAGCGCGAATACTCACTAAACTTCATCGACCTCTACCTAAAGTATCGCGATGTGCCCACCGAGGAGAATCCCATTGCATGCATCTTCGATGACATCCTGATACAAATGGGTTGGTACTCTATATCTTACCGTTTGGGGCTATTCAAGGAGTATCCATGGTTGGCAAAGGCGGTGCGTGGCGCAAAGATTAGAGGTGGCGGCTCGGATGTGCCCATCCTTGCACAGCTATTCACAAAGTTTGTAGCACTATTCAAGTAATAACAAAGGGGTTATCCACATGGATAACCCCTTAATTATTAGACTATACCGAGTTCTAAATCTCGTACTTTGATTTGTTGGGAAGAAGCGTATCGAAGGCATCGAGCAACACCTTGCGCAACTCTTCAAAGCGCTCCTGACTCAACTGCACATCGTTGATACATGTAAACTTGTGCGTTGGAGTTGTGATAAACTTACGAAGCTTCTCGGTGGATGTTATGCCGAGCGAGAAGTGACGCTTCGAGAGGCGTTTATTCTGCAACGAGCCCTTCAAATACATATAGTTAAGGAAGACATACTGGCTGATGTTCTTCGCCGTGCGTGTCTTTGTAATCGAGTCGTGAAACTCTCGCTCAACGCGCTGGTACAACTCCTCGCACTCGCTCTTAATCATAGGTGTGCAGACGTGCTGTGGGCGCAAGAAGAGCAACGATGGGCGCATGCCGAGTGCGCGGCGTGCTATGACATCCGAGTTGCGACATATCTTCTTGAACATATCGACATAGAAGAGGTGTCGCGCCATGCCGAGCTGACCCTTGCCATTTACGAAGAAGTCCGTAGGCTCGCACTTCATCAATGGGAATACGTCATCGTTGAAGTAGACATACTGCTCATCGAGATCCTCGATGCGATGGATGTGCAACTCGATGGGGTTACAGTTGAACGTGGGCAAGAACTGCTTGGGAATAATATGTTCGTGCAACACCACATTTACCTCATCGCGGTTAATCCACTCGGGCACCTGGCTATCGCGTGCTACCACAAGGTGCACCTTGCGAATGAAGGGCATATTGACCTCGATACCGCGCATAAGATAGCGCAACGTACCCCAATCGCGGAAACGCTTCTCGAGAATCGGAATATTTGTATGCTCTTCGTAGTCTCTCTGCCAAAGAGGGTCCAAACCATCTACATATGTAATTACTACATCCATTCGTGACTAGTTAATCTATGTTTAACCCGCAAATATAACGAAAAATATTCTTTTATCTTTTATGTTAAGGGCATTTTTCGCTCATTTATGACCAAAAGCACACCAATACCTACGAATTTGCCTTGCGCGCGTACTCAAAGAGATGGAGCGGAAGATGACAGTAGCCCTGAGGATTCTTGTCTAGGTAGTCCTGGTGATACTCCTCCGCAGGGTAGAAGTTGCGCAATGGCTCAAGCTCCACAACGATAGTCGCCCCCATCTCCTCTTCTACAGCACGATAAACGCTCTCGATAGTCGCTCTATCGCTCTCATCGGTATAGTAAATACCCGTGCGATAGCGCGTGCCGATGTCATTACCCTGCTGGTTTAGCGATATCGGGTCGATTGAGTGAAAGTACAACTCCACGACCTTCTTCAGCGACAACACGTCAGGATCGTAGACCACCTTCACACACTCCGCAAAGCCCGTAACATCGGTATATACCTCCTCGTATGTAGGGTTCTCGCCGTGGCCATTAGCGTAGCCCACCTCGGTAGACTCCACGCCACGTATCTGCTTGAGGTAGTGCTCCGTACCCCAGAAGCATCCACCCGCCAAATATATCTCCTTCATAACTAATACTCTATGCTGTCGAATATCTCCTGCAATCTATTTAGGAAGCCCGTAGAGATTGGGCCATCCATCTGCGTATGGTGGAACTGGAACGATATAGGTAGCGTCGTACGGAAAAGCCCCTTGCGATACTTACCCCACACAACAAATGGATTGTTGTAGAAACCTGCATAGATGTTTACCACCGAGTCCAACTCACACTTCGTAAGCGCCGACGTGCCGATTACCATATAGTCATCACCCAAGTTAAAGTCCTCGCCACTCTGAGCAACCCTCTCGGTAAGATTTAGGTAATCCTCCTCAAATTTGTGAATATCCTTCGAGAAGGGAATGTCACAAGTGGCAATATCGCCGCTTCGAGTCTTGACTATTGTGTTGACAGCCAGGTTATCAAACTGCATCAACTTATCACCCACGGGTAGCAAGAAGAACTCGCCGAAGTCGTTTGCAGCGCGCACCACGGCATAGCACATAAGCATATTTAGTTTTAGACCCTTACGGCGCGACACACGCATCAGGTGTGTGATATCGAAGGTCTTAGTCATGGTCACCATGGGCATTGGCGAACGCATCCACAAATCAAATGCCTTGGCGCGGTTAGTCTCTTTGGGGTTGACTTCTCTCATATTGCTTGATAGGATTTATTGCTGGCAGTACAAAGATAGCGATAATGATGCTAATAAACAAAAAAACAGAGGCCACCATCATATGGTAGCCTCTATTTTTGACGTAAGACGCAAATTACAATGCGTTAACGTGCAAAGCGAGTGAGCTCTTAAGGTTAGCTGCCTTGTTCTTGTGGATGATGTTGTGCTTTGCAAGCTTATCCAACATAGAGCTTACCTTTGGCAAAAGAGCCTCAGCTGCGCTACGCTCTGAAGTGTTGCGCAATGCCTTAACTGCATTACGAGTTGTCTTGTGGTAAAGACGGTTGTGTGCACGCTTTGTAACGGTCTGACGAATTCTCTTCTTTGATGACTTGTGGTTTGCCATAGTTGTTCTTTGTTATGTTTTTTACTTTTTATGTTTCTTTGTTTTTGCCGATATTCTGGGTCTCCCCGTGCCCATCAGCAGGCACTCATGACGACCGTAGTCGCTTTCGGATAGGCTCAAGGCCCGCTCCTCAAAAAAAATTCAAACCGCACGCACCACACCAAAAGTGTGACACGCCAAGAGTAGCCCGTACGAGAGTCGAACTCGTCTTTCAAGAATGAAAATCTTGTGTCCTAACCGATAGACGAACGGGCCTTACCACTAACAGCTACGTATATGTGAGCAGTTTAGCGGCGCAAAGGTACGCAAAATTTTCTATTCGGCAAAGGAATTTGTGAAAAAAATTAAATTCTCCACAAAAAGTTACACCACGCCCCCACTACTTGAGATGTATAGAGCGTGTAGAGGCATCAAACCTAATGTATGGACTATCGAACAGGCGCTCGATGCTACCCGATGCAATCATCTCATCCGTAGGCATATAGAGCAGCTGTGGAGTATCCACAAGGGCGATATTATCCGATAGCGTAAGGGCTATATCGAGCTCGTGCGTAGAGAACAACACACACTTACCCTCATCGTGTGCCAAGCGCCCCAACAACGTGCATAGCTCATAGCGGTTTGGCATATCGAGGTAGGAGGTTGGCTCATCCAAAAGTATCGCTGGCGTATCCTGTGCCAGGGCTCGGGCAATCATCACCCTCTGACACTCGCCATCCGACAACGTGTCGACATATCTGTCGGCAAGGTGCTCAACACCCGCAATGCGTATAGAGCGCTCGATAACCTCATGGTCGCTACTGCGCAACTTACCACTCCAACCAGTATAGGGCGAGCGACCCACAGCAACCAGGTCGTATGCTGTCATCGCCTCAACCGACACGCGCTCCGTATTCACAAAAGCAATCATGCGGGCAAGTTCGGCATTCGACAGGTCGCGCAAATCCCTGCCACCAATCTCTATCGCGCCACCCTGCAATGCGCCCAACGAGGCGATAGCCTTGAGCAGCGTACTCTTACCCGCACCATTGCGACCGAGCAATGCCGTCATCTGGCCACACACGAAGTGCGCCGAGGCGTGCTCAATAAGCTTGCGCTGGCCAAATGCTAGCGTTATGTCATTTAGCTTAATCATTACTGGCGGTTGCGGTTACGAAGTACGACAAATATGATGATGGGGACACCGAGCAGTGCGGTGAGTGTATTTACGGGTAGTATGACGCTATATCGCGCTATGACATCGCTCAGCAAGCAGCACAAGAGCATCGCCACTCCACCCCACAACATCGCCGCAGGCATAAGCGTGCGATGATCCGACGTGCGGAAGGTCATGCGCGCTAGGTGAGGCATGGCAAGACCCACAAAGCCAATAGGACCGCAATATGCCGTTACCGTACCCGCAAGGAGTGTTGTTGCAAGGAAGATTATCGTGCGCGAGAGTCTTACATTGAGACCCAACGTGCGAGCATTGCTCTCGCCCATGAGCAACATATTTAGCGACTTAACAGCCACCAACGAGAGAACGAGACCCACAACTACCGTGGGTACGAAGATGTATAGCTGCGCCGTTGTCACATTTGACAACGAACCCATTGTCCACACGATAAATGCCTTAAGCGACTCCTCTGTACCCATATACTGCAATATGCCCACCACGGCAGAGATTGCCGAGCCGAGCATCATGCCAAGGATGAGGATTACGCTGATGCTCTTGATTCTGCGCGAGAGCGCCATAACCATCAGCAGAATAGCTGCCGAGCCTATTAGCGCCACGCCCGTAACACCTATATCGTAGAGCCATGGTGCATTTATCGCCATCATGGGCACAGCCAACGTAAAGAGCGCAACACCAAAACTTGCACCAGAGTTTATACCTAGCACATAGGGACCTGCCAAGGGGTTGCGGAAGAGTGTCTGCATCAGAAGACCACTCGCCGAGAGCGCCATACCCGCGAATATCGCAACAAGCACCTTGGGCATACGCATATCGTAGATGATATGTGCATAGTCCGCCTGCGTCACACCACCCCACAACGATGACACCACCTCACGAACAGGTATTGCGACAGAGCCAATAAGCATATCGGCGATGGCGAGTACCACAATCGCGATGCTCAAAAGCACAAAGAGCATAGTGCGGAGTATGTGTTGCTGCGAACGCTTCATTACTTTAGTTGCTGATAATAGTACGTCTCATCGCCTGTGCCAGCGATGATTGTCACCAGATCACTCAATACGACATCAGGTTGCACGATTGCCGACTCCCAAAAGTCGCTGCCGCCAGCCTTTGTGCGACGGCGATTGTTGTTATAGACCTCGCCATTGCGGACTACAGATGCATCAGCAAAGTGTGGCGCACTACCGCGCAACTCCGCCATGGTCGAGCACTGACCAGCATTGAGCCAAACGTCGGCTCGCGAGACAAGCATATAGGCCTCCTCAAGGCTCACCGCTTCAGATCCACCTGCGGGATTTTTACCTTTATATATATAGACGCCACCCGCATCCTCTACGAGCTGCACCATGTAACTATCATCCGAAGGCATATACCACACATCCTGATACGGAAGGTTGAACATCACCTTGGGAGCATCCTTGCTGCGCACAACACGGCTGCGCACCTCGTTGTAACGCTCCACGATGGAATTGAAGGTCTCAACACCCCTCTCGCGGCAACCCATAATCTCGGCTACGGCTACCACCCACTCAGCCTTGCCTAGTGGCGACTCCTCAGTATAGTCTCCGAGGTAGAGATATGAAATACCTAGGTTGCGGAGTTTCGCTGTCACGGTGTCGTTCGCCGCCGTAACGCCATACATAAGCACAAGGTCGGGCTTTAGCATCACGAGCGTCTCATAGTCGAGGCTGCTGTCGTAACCTATATCCTTTACCGCGGGATTCTCAGCCACCTGTTCGTTGGTGATATACTGCTTGCCCGATACACCTACAACCGCATCGACACAACCTATGGCGTCGAGCATCGCTATGTGACTAGAAGACATGCATACCACCCTCTTGGCGCTGCCCACAATGTGCTGACCCGTGTAGCCCTTCGCCTCCTCTGCAGTAGCGAATATGGCGAGTGTCTGCTCCTCGAGATTACTACCCTGCCATGGGCGCGTCACACGAACAAGAGTGTTTCCCGCCTCATCCTCATCTACGGTATAGCCCGATGCAAAGAATGGGTCGTAAATTGTGTTATCGAAGCTCTCTGTGCCATGCCGAGACACACCGACACAACCCACACATAATGAAAGGGTTAACGCAATAAGTAATATTTTAAGGGAAAATTTCATGCTACAAAGTTACATTTTTTTTGAAATATATTTGCATAATTAGAAAATTTATTATTATCTTTGCACCGCAAAACCAGTTCGGGATGTAGCTCAGCCCGGTTAGAGTACACGTCTGGGGGGCGTGTTGTCGCAAGTTCGAATCTTGTCATCCCGACTAACCATAAGCCTTGATAATCACACGATTATCGAGGCTTTTTCGTTTTACACGGTGCATATTCTTCCTGCACCAATATACATTAGCTTATGAGGAGTTGATATAATAAGAGAGCAAACCTACATCAGCGGCAGCCCTAATTTTTCGTCAGAGTGGCGCAGATGTGGTGCTGACATGGGAAAAGTCCGGATGGGTAGTACTTGTTG
>JAFZGE010000027.1 GCA_017555545.1 Alistipes sp. | reverse complement strand
GTACACCTGCTCCTGGTCAGGCTCCACAGCGACGTTGAGTAGCTTACGCTTCTCTCCACGGTTGATGGCCGAAACCACACCGCTAACTGGAGAAGTGAAGAGGATGCGTGGATTGTTCTTATCAAAGAACAAAGCGCTACCTGCCTCTACCTTGTCACCTACCTTAACCAACAGCTTAGGTGTAACGTTCTCGTAATCAAGCGGACTAACAGCGTATGACTTCGCCATGGGAGCATTCTCCAAGCGAGCCTCAGCCTTACCTACGAGCTTGATGTCGAGACCTTTACATAATTTAATGTTTTTCGACATAAAAACTGTTTGTTAGATTATAAGTTTAATTTAATAGTTTTATTTTGTATGTTTATCGCTTACAAAACTTTATGGTGTACCGATATACATTATAAAATGCGCACGAAGGTACGGATTTTTTTTGAATTGACCAATCATTTTTCTAATTTTCTTATTATAAGTAGTGAGGTGTGGTGCATCGCAATTGGGATGTGCCGCAGATTGCAGCTTATCACAAGACATATTTGCATTTTGGGAGATAAAGTAGTACATTTGTAGTCGGATGAACGAAGTGAAGCAAATATTGGTGGATATACACACTCACCACCCGCGCCCCGACGTGCTCTCGCCAACGATGGCGGGCATACACCCGTGGGATGCCGAGTGCGGTTATGCCCTACCCGATTTCAGCCTTTGCGACATCATTGGCGAAACGGGATTGGACTATGCACGCGAGGTTGATAAAACCACTCAGGAGCGACTCTTCAGAGCACACCTTGAGGCGGCAGAGAGGCTTCAAAAACCAGTTGTTTTACACACCGTAAGAGCCTTTGAACCAACCATTAAGATACTCACCGCCTACAACATTAAAGGCATTGTATTTCATGGCTTTACAGGTTCAGATCAACAGGCACGAGAGGCGCTTCTCCGAGGCTATCACCTCTCGTTTGGAGATAGATCACTACGCTCACCAAAAACGCGTCAAGCGATAGCCTCGACACCCCTCGATAGACTATTTTGCGAGACTGACGACAACGCATCATTAGACATCGCTGAGATCTATGCCGAGGTGGCAAAAATCAAGAGCGTGGCGCTTGCAGAACTAGTGAAAGAGATATACGAAAACTATAAACGACTTTTTAGACTATAATGAGTAATTGGCTCGAGAGAACTGAGTTATTATTGGGCGAGGAGAAGCTCAACCTATTGCGCAACGCGAATGTACTTGTCGTGGGCGTGGGTGGCGTAGGTGCCTACGCGGCAGAGATGATTGTCCGCGCGGGCGTGGGTCGCATGACCATTGCCGATGCAGATAAGGTATCAGAAAGCAACATCAACCGCCAGCTTGTCGCACTGCATTCGACCATTGGCCGCGAGAAGTGTGACATCCTCGCAGAGCGCCTTAAGGACATTAATCCCGAATTGCAACTCAATGTAGTTAACCGCTTTATAAAGGATGACGAGACCGATGCGCTGCTCGATAGCGACAAATTCGACTACGTTGTAGACGCCATCGACACCCTCTCACCCAAGCTCGCACTTATCAAGGGAGCACTCGACCGCGGCATACCCCTCGTAAGCTCAATGGGCGCAGGAGCAAAGACCGACCCTACACTAATGGAGATTAAGGATATCGCCAAAACACACCACTGTCCCTTGGCACATATGCTTCGCAAACGCCTCCATAAAATCGGCATCAAGCGCGGCTTCTGGGCGGTATTTTCACCCGAGCCCGTACGCGAGGGAGCGATGATCTTGTGCGAAGAGCAGAATAAAAAGTCGAATGTAGGCACTATTTCATACATCCCCGCCTTGTTTGGCATAGGCTGCGCCTCGGTTGTTGTGCGCGACCTTGCGGGAGAATTTAAGAGAGAAAACCAAAACGAATAGATATGAAGAAAATAGTCTTTTTAGATGAGTACAGCATCGCAGGACGCGACCTCTCATCTATCACATCACAGGGCGAATATGTTGCATACGAGAACACCCGCAAAGAGGAGGTTGTAGAGCGCCTCAAGGGTGCCGATGTAGCCATCACCAATAAGGTACTTATCGACGGCGAGGCAATGCGCCAGTTGCCTGATTTGAAGCTTATTTGCGTAGCAGCAACAGGCATGAACAACGTAGACCTCGAGGCAGCAAAGGAGCTCGGCATCGTGGTTAAGAATGCTGTGGGCTACTCTACAACATCGGTTGCTGAGACAACCCTCGCTTCGGCACTCGCACTCGCGCGTAACATCGTATATTTCGACGAGTACTTCCACGATGGTCGCTACTCTAAGGCTGACCGTGCCTTCTGCTACGACCGCTTCACTTTCGAGCTTCGTGGCAAGAAGTGGGGCATCATCGGTCTTGGTAACATCGGTCGCGAGGTGGCACGTCTTGCTACGGCCTTTGGGTGCGAGGTGCGTTACTTCTCCACTTCGGGCACTAAGCGCGAGGAGGCTTACCCCTCAATGGAGCTTAAGGAGATGTTGGAGTGGTGCGACATCCTTTCGGTACACTCACCCCTCAACGAGCGCACACGCGGTCTTGTAGGCCGTGAGGAGTTGAAGGTCATGAAGCCCACATCGTTGGTTATCAACGTGGCACGCGGCGGCATCATCGATGAGGCGGCACTTGCCGAGGCTCTCGACAATGGCTGGGTTACAGCAGCTGCGCTCGACGTATTCTCTGTAGAGCCACTCCGTGAGTCACCTCTATATAATATTAAGGATCGTTACCGCCTTTTGGCATCGCCCCACAACGCATGGTCGGCAGCCGAGGCCATCGACCGACTTATTGAGTGCGTAGCAAACAACATACGCACATGGCAAGAGGCACAATAGCACGCCTCGCCGCACTTATTATCGCATCGCTATTTGGGGCTACGGTGGCACACGCCGCAGGCCCCAAGTGGTGCGATTCGTTGCATCATAGGGTCTCGGTGGAGTTGCGCCCAGCCTACCATATGGTCTCACACTACGCCATGCGCCAAGGCAAGCACCCTCTAAACAACACACTCTCGCTACATGCTCGCTACAGCTTCACATTTAGCGAGGATAGCCACATGGGCGAGCTATTTCCCACTGCATATCAAGGCATTGGCATTGCCGCCTACACCTATTGGGAGCACAATCTTATGGGCACACCCATGGCCCTATATATCTTTCAAGGAGCGCGTATTGCAGACCTCACACCAACACTATCGGTGGGCTACGAGTGGAACTTAGGCTACTCGTGGGGCTGGCATCCTAACAATGCCATGAACTCACGCGGCAACGTCATGATTAACGTTGCAATACCCTTCGCATGGCGCGTAGCACCCCACCTCGAGCTGTCGCTAACACCCGATTTCACACACTTCTCAAATGGCGACACCGCCTTCGCAAACGCTGGCTCGAATATGTTCGGCTTGCGTATTGGCGCCACATATCTCTTTAGTGATGAGCAAGCAACAGCCTCGGCACGACGCTTCATAACACCGAGCAACGCCCTCATTAACAAGAGCTTCGCCGAGCACATGACATACGACATTATGGCATATGGTGGCTGGCGCGCCGACCGATTTATCGAGAATGAAACACTCTTCTATATAGACAAGGCCTTGCCTATTGCAGGCATCAACTTTCAGCCTACATACCACCTCAACGACTACTTTGGCATTGGTGCATCGCTTGACGTTCAATTCGACAGCAGCCTCAACCTCTACGGTGGCGTTAAGGACAAAACAAGCGGCACTATCGCCTATATGCGCCCCTCGCTATGGGAACAGACCGAGGTAGGACTCTCCGTGCGTGGCGAGATTAGCGCACCCATCTTTACTGTGGGCGTAGGCTTTGGCGTCAATATGCACAACGTTGGCTACGACATGAGCCGCTATTACACCAGCTTCTCGCTCAAGGCACACCTCACACGCCAACTCTTCCTATATGTTGGCTACCGCTTCAACAGCACACAATATACCCACAACCTTATGTACGGCATAGGCATAAGGCTCTAACCATCAGCATACATCACAAAAAAGGAGATGCCCGATTGGACATCTCCTCTTTAGTTGTGGGGATAGGCTATTTTTTCTTCTCCTCCTTCATAAACTTGGGGCGACCGTAGTGGAAGCCGAGGCCCATATAGGCATTCATAGACTTCATGTAGCGAGGCAAAGTCACCTGAACACCATCATACTCAAGACCACCAACCATCTGTGTATCAATGAAGTCGACACCAGTATAGATATTCAACGCACAGGGGTGAACATTAAGCGCGAAGCCAAAGATACCTGGGCGATTCTTATTAAGGAAGGTGTGGCTAACGGTTGCCGAGAGCCAATTTGTGGGGCGGAAGTTAACCGACGCTGTAAGCTCTGAATAGGTCATGGTGTTGCAGAACTTTGTGTGCGACAACACGCCAAATGCGATGTGGTTATTCAAGATATTATACTCCACACCGGCATTCACCGAGAAGTTAAGGAGCGAGACGTAGTTGCCGTCAACGGGCTTATCCAAAATCTCAGTCTCGAAGTCCGCACCGCCATCCACCTCCGAAGCCTCAATGTTGAAGCCATTGAAATAGGCATTACCATTGATTGTACCCGCGATGTTTGTTGTACCCTCTGCCCACTTGATAAAGCCGAGGTCTACAATCGCTGCCGAGAGCTTGAGATGGTCATCCAAAAGACGCACCTCAACGCCGAGATCAATAGCAGCACCAAAGTTATTGATGTTATTCAAAACATAGTTATAGTCATCACTAAAGATCTCCTCGTGGTTGCGATTATCAATGAACATACCGTTAGCATGCCATGCGCCGTTGACCGTAGCATTGACATAGTCGGGAGTAACATCTGCCTGGAGGTTACTAAACTTGGCATTCGCCATCGCCATACCCACCAAGAACTTGGCCTTGATACCAACATTCACATTCTCATGCACACGGAACGATGTGCCGAGATATGCATCCATATAGACACTCGCATTAAGCGCCGTATCACCAAGGTTGTAGACGCCATTACCTAAGGTCTTTACAGCCTTGAACGCATCCATCGACATCGCCATATCTGCCGACATATTGGTATTGACACCAAATGTCCAGAACATCTTCTTGGCATAGAAGCCCAAGCCAAACATCTTTGTCTTGAAGTCGAAATCGATCTTACCCTGTGATGGAAGTTTAGCATAGAACTCCTCGGGGGTAACCGAGTTGTGGAGCGCCGTCACAACCTCATCTCCACGCTGATAGAGGAAGTTATCGATAGACAAGAAGTTCTGCGACGCATTCAAGCCGATGCCACCAACAAATGGCACAGCGATATAGCCACGTGTGGGTGCAAGCGCAGGGTTCATATCGTTACGGAAGTAGGAGCCCTCCATAAAATATGAGTTACGAGACTGCGCCGAAGCACTATTGAAGCCTACGAAAGCAATTAAGCCTACAAGCAGTATAAGTATTCTCTTCATGATAGTTCCGTTTTACTAGTCAACAACAACAAAATCTCCGACATCTACGGTAATGCCACCCGCGAGCTCCAACTGCAACTTGACACCAACATACTGATTGATGTTCAAAGGTACAGAGATATCCTCCGCAG
>JAFZGE010000026.1 GCA_017555545.1 Alistipes sp. | reverse complement strand
TGAGGAGCATCATTATTGTTAGCGCGGGGAGGCACACAGCCACCGTAGCCACAACCGAGCCCCACACACCTGCAACCTCGTAGCCGATATATGTCGCAGAGTTGATGGCGATAGGGCCAGGGGTCATCTGCGACACCGCAACGATATCCGCGAACTCGGCATTCGTTAACCACGCATTGTGCTCGACAACCTCGCTGTGGATAAGCGAGAGCATGGCATAGCCACCTCCAAAGCCGAAGAAGCCGATCTTCAAATAACTCACAAAGAGTTGAACAAGAACAAGCATCATGGTTGCACCCCCTTTCCCTTACGTGCGGCGCATAGTAGGCCTACCATAGCGCCACCTATCAAGAACCATATGGGCGAGAGGCCGAAGTGCCATACCACAACTGCCGTGACAAGTGCCACAGCTATCATCCACCAGCGCATGCCTCGTGTGAGGCCGACTATGGGGGCGATGATGAGTGCTACGACGGCGGGGCGCATGCCCTTGAATGCCGCATCTACCCAGTGGTTATGGCGCACATTGGCAAAGCACATAGCCACAATCAATATGATTACGAACGAGGGGATGACAACACCCACGATAGCAGCCAACGAGCCGAGGTATCGGCGCTGCTTGTAGCCCACAAACACCGCAGTATTTAGTGATATGGGGCCTGGGGCTGCCTGTGCAAGGGTCAGCAAGTCCGAGAACTCGCGCTCCGAGAGCCACTTACGCTTATTGATGACCTCGTGCTGTATGAGCGGTATCATGGCATAGCCGCCACCAAAGGTGAAGGCTCCAATCTTCAGGAATGACCACAATATGCTCCAGAGTTCACGCATCGCAGACTATCTCTTAAAGCGGTAGTAAGTGCCGAAGGGTATCTGCTTCTTTGAGCCATCCTCGAAGTAGAGCTCACCCATCTGCTCATGCTTAGGTGCGCCAAATGCCTGATGCACAGCTGTGCGGGCAAGCATCGATGACAAGCCCATAGAGTACAAATTGAATACAAGGAAGGCGTTTGTAGGCTCCAAGAGCTGCGCGCACGACTCCAACATATGGCAGATGTCGCTCTCCAAGACCCACTTCTCGCCATTTGCACCACGGCCATAGGCGGGAGGATCGAGGATGATGCCGTGATACTTATTGCCACGGCGCACCTCGCGCTCCACGAATTTTGTGGCATCCTCAACAATCCAGCGCACGCCATCCAAGCCCGACGACTCCATATTCTCGCGCGACCATGTAACAACCTGCTTCACCGAGTCTACATGCGTAACATCCGCACCCGCAGCACGCGCCGCAAGCGTAGCACCTCCCGTATATGCAAAGAGGTTTAAGACTTTGGGGCGGTCGATGCCCTGAGCGCGCAACTCGTGGATTGAGTCGTAAATAAACTCCCAGTTTGCTGCCTGCTCGGGGAAGATGCCGACGTGCTTGAACGATGTCAACGCCAAGCGCATACGCAGATGCATATCCTTGTAATTAAAACCCACCGTCCAGCGTGAGGGCATCTCGGGCTTTAGCTTCCACTCGCCACGCTCCTCACTCTTCGAGTCGCGAAGGAACGAGGCATCGGCCTTCAACCACTCGCGGTTGTCGAGGCTCTTGCGCCATATAGCCTGAGGCTCGGGACGGCGCACCACATAGCGACCAAAACGCTCCAACTTCTCGCCCTCGCCTGTGTCGAGAAGCTCATAATCGGGAATATTGGGTGTTAACTGCTTAATCATAGTAGAGGTTATTTGCGATTTTCGTTGTTTGTACAATCTATGAGTGACATGCGGCACTTTGCGCAGTCGAAGTCGAGGCGGTAGCGGTGGCGACCATGCTCGATATATAGTCTATCGCGCAGTTTTGTACCCTTTTTGAGGCACTCGCCAATCTCGCGGCGTATGCAGTAACTCGACTCCATGACACGCTCACCGAGCGTCGTAGCCCAGAGGTCGAGGCCGTCGACTATATGCTCCACACCATGCTTGGTGTAGAAGCGGCGCGAGAGTGAGTTGACGACATTATACTCCGCACCTAGCCTCTGCACGGGGAAGCGAGCCTCACCACTATCGGTGCGAATGTCATGCTCCATGGTGCGCATCATACGCTTCGCTGCCAACATAGACAACGCCTCGCGGCGCAACTCGGCAAGAAGTTTCGCTGTAGCAAACCACTCTGCACCCTCAACCGCGACGCGTGTGACTCGGAAGATGCTATCGCCACTCTTTGCCATCTGCTCCTCGGCCACCGAGCGCATCTTATCGACACTCTTTGCCGCATCCAACGCCACGCTACGCTCCACATCCACACTGAAGCCCTCTTCATCCATATAGCACACCTTTACCCCCTCTGCTGAGAGTGTTATGCGACACTCGGCATCTACGGCACGGCGTGTGCGGCTGCGCTCTACAGACTGCGTGAAGCGGTGGTCGTAGTTGCGGTATACCTCCATGCCCGCCTTGATACCCTCCATGCGGTTGGGCTCAACGAGGTTGCCCTCAACGCGGTTGACGTTAGTACCCACGATACCCTCGGGCGTGATTACGCAGATGCCATCACCAGCACCCAGCGCCACCTTGCCCACGAGCTTAAAGTCGCGCTTAGAGGTCGTAGCAACACACCCTACATACTCGCCCACGGCCTTGGGCGTGAGGACTGATGCGACACCAGCACGCTTCCCAGAGTACATATACTCGCCACCGTCGCGTGTAAAACTCTTCTTGGGGTCGGGCTCAAACTCTATCTCGGAGCGACCCACCGAGGCACGCACACACTCGGGGCGCGTAGCCAATGCCTCATCTATCTTGCGACGGTAGTAGCTAACCACATTCTTGATATAGTTGTCATCCTTGAGTCTGCCCTCAATCTTAAACGACACCACGCCAGCGTCGATAAGCTCACCGATACGCTCCGAGAGATCGAAATCCTTGACCGAGAGCAGGTGCTTTCCCTTTATGAGTTTCTCGCCGCGCTCCGTAACGAGGTCATACGTCAGGCGACAGGGCTGCGAGCACTCGCCACGGTTGCCCGAGCGCGTAGACTGCGAACGCGAGAGGTAGCAGCGACCACTATGACCCACACATATTGCACCGTGGATGAAGCACTCGAGGTCTACCTCCGTAGCCTCGCGGATGGCGCGTATCTCATCGAGAGACAGCGCACGCTCCAATATGACGCGCGAAAAACCGCTACTCTCCAAGAATTTTGCACCCTCGGGGGTCATGTTGCACACCTGTGTTGAGGCATGAAGCTCCACGGGGAGGTTCATCTCGCGGTATGCCATATCCTGCACGATGAGGGCATCCACGCCTACCTCAATAAGTTTGCGTGCCAAGGCCTCAGCCTCCTTGAGCTCGCGCTCGTAGAGGATTGTGTTTAGCGTAACGAATACCTTTACGCCAAAGAGATGGGCATAGTCCACCACACGGGCGATGTCATCGGTGGTGTTCGTAGCACCACGGCGTGCTCCAAAACTCTCGGCACCGATATATAGTGCGTCGGCACCGCAGTCGATAGCGGCGATTGCAGCATCGTAGTTGCGCGCGGGCGACAGGAGCTCGATATATCTCTTCTTAGCAGTCATTTTGCGGTCAGCGTCTATATAAGTGTATAATCGCACAAAGATATAAAAAATTCGCGGATGATGGGAACAATATTATAAAATAATATTCATGTTGTGAGTCGATGGTGACTTCAGGGCTGGCAAAGCGTTGTCAGAGACTGGGTTCCGACGGAGTCTGATAGGTTCTGTTGGAGAGGGCTTTGAGGTTGGCGCACAACCACCAAAGTCACCCCAATAGAGCCCCTTGAACGCACAAAAACAGGACTCCTTTACCCCTCTTTTTTTATTTAGGCTTTTCACTTTTCCGTTTTTTTTCGCCCATGGCGATACAATTTCATCAACTTTGTGCTATCTTTGTAAGTTGAAAGTAATAAAAACCAGGATATATGCTTACACTAAAGCAGTTAAGAGAGAATAAAGAGGAGGCTATTCGCCGCCTACAGAAGAAGGGCGTAGATGCTGCACCCATCATCGCACGCATCGAGGAGCTCGACGATAAGCGCAAGGCGCTACAGATGGAGTTGGATAACTGTCTCGCTGCACAGAATGCCGCTGCCAAGCAGATTGGCGCACTCATGGGCAAGGGCGAGAAGGAGGCTGCCGAGGCTAAGAAAGCCGAGGTGGCAGGCCTCAAGGCGCGCTCACAGCAGCTAAAAGAGGAGTCTGACCGT
The DNA here is from genome assembly GCA_017555545.1 of Alistipes sp. Classification (GTDB taxonomy): domain Bacteria; phylum Bacteroidota; class Bacteroidia; order Bacteroidales; family Rikenellaceae; genus Alistipes. Next base: position 19,729 of record JAFZGE010000026.1, on the reverse strand, counting down.
GCAGCTGAGGAGCTCCAGAATGAGATTGTGTTGCTCCCCAACTTGCCTTCAGACATCGTACCCGAGGGTCGCACAGCAGAGGACAACGTGGTGGTTAAGCTCGTAGAGCGCGAGAGCAAGATCTCGGGCGAGGCACTTCCACACTGGGAGCTCGCAAAGAAGTATGACATCATCGACTTCGACCTCGGCGTGAAGCTTACAGGCGAAGGCTTCCCCGTATATAAGGGTAAGGGTGCACGCCTCCAGCGCGCGCTCATCAACTACTTCCTCGATTGCAACACAGCAGCTGGCTATCAGGAGGTTGAGCCCCCTATCATGGTTAACGAGGCATCAGGCTTCGGCACTGGTCAGTTGCCCGATAAGGAGGGTCAGATGTACCACGCTACAGCCGACGGTTTCTACCTCGTGCCAACAGCTGAGGTTCCCGTTACGAACATCTTCCGCGATGTCATCCTCGAGCAGAACGAGTTGCCCGTAAAGATGACAGCATACACACCCTGCTTCCGTCGCGAGGCAGGCTCTTATGGTAAGGATGTGCGCGGTTTGAACCGTCTCCACCAGTTCGACAAGGTTGAGATCGTGCAGGTGTCACACCCCGACAAGTCATACGAGGCTCTCGACGCAATGGTTGCACACGTTGAGTCTATCGTAGCATCACTCGGTCTCCCATACCGCATCTTGCGTCTTTGTGGTGGCGATATGTCGTTCACATCGGCACTCACCTACGACTTCGAGGTATACTCAGAGGCACAGCAGCGCTGGTTGGAGGTATCATCAGTATCAAACTTCGAGTCGTTCCAGTCGAACCGCCTCAAGTTGCGCTACCGCGATGACAACCGCAAAACCCAGCTCTGTCACACACTAAATGGCTCATCTCTTGCATTGCCACGTATCGTAGCAGCATTGCTCGAGAACAACCAGACCGAGGAGGGAATCCGCATCCCCGATGCATTAATTCCTTACACAGGCTTTGATTTTATAAAATAATTTGTATCTTTGCCACGAATAGTGCACAATTATTGAAACACTCATTAAAAAACTAAGTAATATGGCTTACAAAATTTCAGATTCTTGCGTTGCATGTGGTACATGTATCGGCGAGTGCCCCGTTGAGGCAATTTCAGCAGGTGACATCTATGTAATCGACGCAGATAAGTGCATCGACTGCGGTACTTGCGCAGGCGTTTGCCCCTCTGAGGCTATTGCTCCTGAGGCATAATCTGTCACCGAAAAGTGATTACACAGGGCTGTCATTTGGCAGCCCTATTTTTTAATGAGTAATAAGAAATCAGAAATGAAATTACGAACTGTTATAGTCATAGGTGCGACATCGGGTATCGGTCGCGCCGTTGTAGAACGCCTCGCAAGCGAAGGTGTGCGTGTGGGCATCGCTGGTCGCCGCGAGGATAGGCTCTTAGAGCTCCAGCAACGATTTGGTGCAGAGCTTATTAGCTATCGCGTCATGGATGTAACGAAGCCCTCAGCAACCGAGGCTCTCGATGAGCTTCTCGCCGAGGTTGGAGCACCCGACGCACTACTCTACGCCTCGGGTATAGGCAAGCAGAACCCCGCACTTGATGAGGATATTGAGCTACGCACTATAGAGACCAATAGCGTAGGCATGGTGCGCATTGTCGACCACTTCATCAACTACGCAAAGCGCGAGACGGCATACAACAAAAAGCATAAGGCGCACATCGCCGTTATCACATCGGTGGCAGGAACAAAGGGTATTGGTCAGGCACCCGCCTACTCAGCAACAAAGAGCATGCAGAGCGCCTACCTCGTAGCCTTGTCGCAGTATGCACGCATGGAGCGTGTGCCCATCACCGTGGGTGACATACGTCCAGGTTTCGTGGCAACCGACATTCTCAACCCCGAGAAGCGCTACCCCATGATTATGACCGTAGAGAGAGCAGCAAAGTTTGTCACTAAGTCACTCCGCCATCATAAGCGTATCACGATTTTCGACTGGCGCTACAAACTCCTGGTCTGCTTCTGGCGCATGATTCCCCGCTGCATATGGGAGCGCATAACAATAGTACAAAACTAAAAATAGCCCCGTTTTGGGGCTATTTTCATTATATCATATTTACTTTACGGCCTTGACCTTATAGCCCTGAGCCTTAAGCAGTTCGAGGACTCCCTCATCGCCAGGCAGGTGACCTGCACCCACAACAAACAGCGTAGGCTTCGCCTCCATAATCGCGGGCATCATCTTAACCCAGTTATGATTGCGGTCGGTAATCATCTCGCGGAACTCTTCGATTGTCATCTCGCCATTGTCGAGGCTACCGAAGGTGAGCGACTCAATACCCTTCATATCAAACGAGAAGTAGGCCTCAGTCATATCGCGCATCTCCTTTAGGAGTGTCTCGTTATCATCCACGAGCTTAAGCAGCGCCTTGCGCTCATCCTCCTCCGTACAGTCGCCATAGAGCAACTCAATCTGAAACTCTGCGCTCTCGAAACCACCAACACGCTTACCGCACTTACGCGCCTCCTTCTGGAAGTGGTCATCTATAAGGGCGCTAGGGTTGAAGTTGGGTGTAACCTTCATAAACTGCAACACCGCCAACTGCATAGCAAGCACCGAAGGACGCATGCGACCAAGCTGGTCACGAAGCATGGGGTGGTTTAGGTCAAAGCCCATACTCTCACGCACATAGGCGTTAATGCGCTCCATCTCCTCTGCGGTGAACATATCGCTGACATACTTACCCTCAGGAAGCATCATAGCCTGAAGCATTGCCATCTGCGATGCCTGTACACTCTGCATATCTACCTCGCCATAGACCTGCTCAACAGCAGCAAAGGCCTCATTCATGCCCTTAATCTCATCGGCAAACGATGCGGGGGCAAGGTGGTAGGTGCCAACGATATACGATGGCGACTTAAGGCCATTGCCCGAAATCTTGTAGAGCAACTGCGCGTTAGCACTACCATAGAAGGCAAGCGCGATAATTAGTGAACCGAAAAATCTCCTCATAACATACTATTTATTAAATATTTACTTCACACGCACGAAACGCAATGAGTGTGGCGTAGTCTGCTTGATGATGATGCGCTCATCGAAGGCATACTGACGGTATAGCTCATCGTTGTAGTAGCGAATGGTCACAAGCACCACATCCTCCTGCTTCTCCACATCGAAACCATCTGCAATAAGCTCCGAGATAGCCTCATCAATGTGCCATGATGCATCGACAGCAACGTAGAGGTTGACAGCAGAGTTGTGCACGAGGTTGATGCGAATGCGGTGGCTATCGAAGGTGGTGAAGAGGCGTGCAAACTTCTCCTCGAGCACGAACGACAAATCGCGCGAGTGGAGCTTAAGCAACACCTGGTTCTCCTTGTGAATCATGATAGGCTCGTATGCGCGCTCAACATCGCCAGTGATTACCGAGCCCGCAGCGTGCTTATTGCCAAATGGGCGCACGTAGAGAGGGATATTCTTCTGCTGCAAGGGCTTGATGGTCTTGGGATGGATGATCTGCGCACCACTATATGCCATCTCTATGGTATCCATGTAGTTAAGACGCTCAATCTTCTTGGCATCGGGGAACTTTTTGGGATCAGCATTGAGGATGCCATCGACATCCTTCCACACGCTCATAGACTCTGCATCGAGGACATTTGCCACGATGGCTGCCGAGTAGTCCGAGCCCTCACGACCGAGGGTTGTTGTTGTGCCGTCGGGAGCACCACCGATAAAGCCCTGACCCACAAATACGCTCACGGGGCTATCCTTAATCTCACGCTTCAGGCGCACCGCCGTAGCCTCAAGGTTTACGTTAGCATCCTTGTGGCGCTGCTCGGTGAGGAAAGCACGACGCATATCTACCCAGCGGTTCTCCACGCCGTGGCCATTGAGATAGTTCGAGATGATTGTCGTAGAGACCAACTCACCAAAGGCAACAATGGTGTCGTACCAAAGCTCAGCATCCGAAGCGCGATAGATGGTGTTACGCACGATGTTACGCAACTGCTCGAAGAGCGTGTCTACCTGCTCGATGGTGATGTCAGCACCCATGAGCTCATCGATGATTGTGCGGTGGTAGGCGTAACTCTCATCAATGCGGCTTATTGCCAAGGCCTCATCGCCCTGCTGCATGGCAGCAAAGACACCCTCGAGAGCATTTGTTGTCTTACCCATCGCCGAAACGATGATAAAGAGTTCCTTCTCGCCTGTAACTATATCGAGGAGGTTGCGTACACCGTCGGCATTCTTAACCGAAGCACCTCCAAATTTATATACTTTCATACTATATGCGGTTTCCTTATTTTATTCAACATTACAACTACAAAGTTATTAAATTTATTTCATAAATTGTTGTACCGATGCACGATTTTTGGGCCTCGGGGAAAAATATCCAACTTTCAGCCCTTTGTTTGCAATAAAATTTTTATCTTTGTAAGTTGAAAAATATGTAGCTATGAACAAACGAGTACTCGTAGCAGGTGGTGCAGGCTATATTGGTTCGCACACTGCCGTTGAACTTATCAATGCTGGATATGAGGTTATCGTAGTGGATAACTTCTCTAATAGCGATGCCTCATCACTAGATGGCATCCAGAAGATTACGGGCGTAGCACCCACCTTCATCGAGGCGGACTGCTGCGACAAGGAGGCTATGCGCCGCATCTTTGAGGCCTACGACTTCGACTCTGCAATCCACTTCGCAGCATTCAAGGCTGTGGGCGAGTCGGTGGCAGAGCCCATGAAGTACTATCGCAACAACCTTATCTCACTAGTCAACATCCTTGAGTTGATGAAGGAGTATGGACGCAAAAATGTGGTATTCTCATCCTCTGCTACGGTCTATGGCGACGCAGATGTATTGCCCGTTACAGAGCTCACACCACGCAAGCCCGCAACATCGCCCTATGGCAACACCAAGCAGATGAGCGAGGATATCCTCCGCGATATGGTTGCAGCTTCGGAGGGTCTCTCAGGCATTGCTCTACGCTACTTCAACCCCATCGGTGCGCACCCCACAGCGCTTATCGGCGAGCTACCCCGCGGTGTGCCCAACAACCTTGTGCCCTACATCACACAGACCGCAGCAGGCATCCGCGAGTGCCTGAGCATCTTTGGTGATGACTACCCCACCCCCGACGGCTCATGCTTGCGCGACTACATCGACATCGTAGACCTTGCGCGCGCACACGTTGTGGCTATCGACCGCATGGTTAACCAGCGCAACACCGAGCGCTACGAGGTGTTCAACATCGGTACAGGCAAGCCCGTATCAGTTTTTGAGCTTGTACGCGGCTTCGAGGAGGCAAACGACCTCAAACTAAACTATAAGGTGGCACCCCGCCGTGCTGGCGATGTCACCGCAGTATGGGCAGATACCACACGTGCAAACGAGATCCTTGGCTGGCATGCCGAGCGCGAGCTTCGCGACACCCTGCGTGCTGCATGGGCATGGGAACGCCACGTACGCAACATCTAGCACAATATCGGGCGTAGGCCTAACGTTATAATTGTCAACAGTTAACAAAGAATATGAAGAGAACACTACTTTTGGTGCTTTTTGCACTTCTCGCAATAACATCTGTCGAGGCTAAGCGCCGCGAGACACCCGAAGAGATTGAGCGCAAGACCCGCCACTACTCTGGTTGGGAGTGGGGCGCTGCGGGTCGCTTCAACCTCATCTTCTACGAGTTGGACTACATGCGCGTAGCGAAGCAGGACCCCGTGAGTGCATACAAGGCACACGCAAAGTGTGGCGGTAGCGTATTGCTCAATGGAGGCTACCTCATCAACAACCACTGGAAGGTGGGTATGGAGCTCGGCGCACAGATTCAGTACGACTACACCTCTGTGCCTATCTATGCCACTGCGCACTACTTCTACGGCACACGCAAAAACTGCTTCTTCAACTTTGTAAACCTCGGTACTAACGCCGTGTTTACTAAGGGTGTGCGCTTTGGTGCTACAGGAGCAGGTGGTCTCGGTGTACGCTTCCAGGCGCCCGACAAAGACTACAAAATTGACCTTACACTAGGCTACCAGGCACTCATGATGAATCCCCGCCCTGTGATTAAGGACCCTTATGGCTACAGCCCTAAGGATGTAAACCGCAAGCGCCTCGACCAGAGCGTATTTATCGGTCTTGGCGTAGCCTTCTAACAATAAGTGTAACCCAAACAACTGGACTATGGATATTTCAACTCCTCAATTGTTGAAGTGGCTCCACAAGCTGATGCTCGATGGAGGCTTTTCACAAGAGACAGCCGACGCCTTAGACGGTTGGTTTATGCTCGTGGGCATCATCGCGTGCGTGTTGCTCATCCACGCCATCATGCGCCGCGGCGTAATACGCTTTGTGCACTGGATTGTCCACCGCTCGAAGTTTACGTGGGATGAGATCATCTTCGATGATAAGGTCATGCGCCGCCTGAGCAACATCCTCATGCCCATAATCTTCAAGATTGCACTTCCTTCGGTCATCTTCGCGCTCAACATCACGGGTAAATGGTTGCAGGGTGCGCTCTACAGCCTCTTGGATATATGGATTGTGTTGGCAGGACTCCTGTTTGTCTACTCGCTCCTCAAGGCGCTATACGAGCTCTTGGAGCAGCGCCCAGGCATGCAGGGTAAACCTATCCGCGGCCTCTTGCAGACTTGTCAAGTGATACTCCTTATCATAGGTCTTATCCTTATTATCTCCATTCTTGTCAACAAGTCACCCATATTGCTTCTCACGGGTCTTGGTGCCTCGGCAGCGGTGATCTCGTTCATCTTCAAGGATAGCCTTATGGGTCTTATTGCGGGCATTCAGCTCTCGCTCAACAATATGCTTAAGGTGGGTGACTGGATTGAGATGCCCTCACGCGGCATCGACGGCATTGTGGAGGAGGTGACGCTCACCACAATCAAGATTCGCGCATGGAACAACACGCTTCAGACTATTCCTCCATATCTGCTTATCAGCGAGCCATTTGACAACTGGCAGGCGATGTTTGAGTCGGGAGGTCGACGCATCAAGCGCTCGCTCAAGGTCGATATCACATCCCTCGCATTTGCTGATGATGCTCTTATCGAGCGCCTACGCACAAACGAGGCAACGAGCAAACTTATGGAGGGCGTGGCAACAGAGAGCCTCGAGGGTGTGCGCTTCACGAATGTAGACCTCTATATCCGTTGCGTCAACCGCTTCATCGACATGCACCCCCGCGTTAACCACAATATGCTCTCTATGGTTCGCCAGTTGCAGCCTACAGAGTGGGGCTTGCCCATCGAGATGTACTTCTTCACGTCGGATGTTAAGTGGATACCCCACGAGCACCTCCAGACCGAGATTGTATCACACGTCTTGGCACTCGCACCCCTCTTCGACATCCGCGTCTACCAGGCTCCAACAACAATGGACTTACGCAGATAATAATACAAAAACGGGGCTGTCCGACAATTGAGTGGACAGCCCCATTTTTTGTAAGAAGTTGTATAACAAGTGCTAATTTTAGGCTTGCGAAGCTCGAAAAAGCGGAGTTTACTTGACGTAAATGAGCATTTTGAGAGCGAGCGTAACGACAAAGTAGCCTTGTTAGACAGCTTCATTTTTATATTTCTCTTCTATTGAGGAGTGCGTGAGTGATTGTTAATTCATCGACATACTCCAACTCATCTCCAAAGCCGATGCCGCGTGCTATGGTCGTAACCTTAACATCGGGGAAGGCCTTGAGGCGGCTCATAAGGTAGAAGAGTGTCGTCTCGCCCTCGACAGATGTAGAGATGGCGATAATGACCTCTTTAACCGCGCCTGTGAGGAGTTTATCGCACAACAAGTCAATCTTAAGATCTGAGGGGCCAACGCCCTGCATAGGCGAGATTACGCCACCCAAGACGTGGTAGATGCCACGGTACTGACCCGTATTTTCAATGGACATAAGGTCTGCAACCTGCTCCACAACGCAGATTGTAGAGTGGTCGCGCTCTACATTCATGCAGATGGGACATAGCTCGGCATCCGAGAGGTTGTTACAACCCTTGCAATAGCGTATATCGTGGCGGAAGCGTGCGATGCTATTGGAGAGCGAGTCCACAGTCTCGGTCTCCATCTTGAGCATGTGCATAGCGAGGCGTAGCGCCGTGCGGCGACCTATGCCAGGGAGGCGCTGAAGCTCCGAGCAGACATCATCGAGTAGCTTTGACATGGCTTAAACTATATAATCTCTACATTAGTGCTGCGCACCCAGCCCTTCTCACCATCGGCAAAGCGCACCTCGCTCCACTCGTCCTGCGAGCGCTCAATCTCTACGGTAACACCCTGCGATGGCTCACGAATAATCTTTGAGGCGCTGTCGGGAGATGCATGTACGGGGGTTGTGTCGTTGGTGAGTATCACTGCACGACTACTTGTTGTTGCGGCCTTAAGCTGCGTGAGCGAGAGCGCTGTAGCAAGAATAAAGAGAGACACCGTAGCTATAGCAACGAAGAATGCAACCTTACGCACTAAGATAGCACCATTGAGCAGATAGAAAAGGAGAAGCACAACGGTGACTAATAGCGAGCTTAGTGAGAGTATAACCCAGCCATTGGTAGTCATAGCACCCGCCATAGAGTGCCACAAACGCGCGATAAAACTCTCGGGAACAGCCTCCGTATCGTTGGTATAGTCCTTAGCGATATCGAGGTTGTAGCGTGCATCATCGAGTGTTGGGTCGAGCTTAAGGGCGCGCTCATAGTTGAGCACCGCGCGACCAAGCTCACCGCCAGCAAAGGGGCGTGATGTGGTTGCCTGCTGACCAAGTTTGAAGTAGGCATTTGCGAGGTTGTAGTACACCTCTGCCGAGGCGTAGTCGTTAGCCACGACGCTCTCGAAGGCCTCAACCGCCGCAGCATACTCCTTAGCGTTGTAAGCCTCGATGCCTGCATTCCAGCCAGCATGCGCCGTAGTCTCATTATCTGCAGCACGGACAACGGCAGGCGACACAACAGATGCCACCGACACAAGTGCCACACATATAATATTATATAGTCTATCTCTCATCGTTCTATTTTTTTACTGCCGATTCAATCTTCGAAATAACCTCTACGGCCTCTGCGTAGATCTCATCCATCTCACCCGTTGTCGAGGGAGCATACTGCGCCTCCTCCGAGCGCGATATAACCTCGCAGAACTGCTCTGCCGTAGCCTCCGCAACATTGCGGCGATACAACTCCTCGCGAATCTTCTCCTTGGTAAGGTTCGAGACGGGGATGTTGAACTTATCGCTGATATAGCCCCACATCGCACGAAGCATCTCCTCATAGAAGGCGTGGCGATTCTGCTCCACCATATATCGTTCTGCCATGCGTAGGCGCTGCACCGCAATCTTATCGGCATGGCGCATGCGGCGTGCCACGGTGTTGTTACGCTCACGAATTCGCTTACGCAACACAACAAATACGAGGATGAAGAGTGCAACAATCAGCACAATCACCAACCAGTATAGTGGCGTAAGGATAAAGGCTGCTGCAGCCTTCGAGGGCAGTGCACCCGTGTGGATAAAGCGGATATCGCGGTCGAGCTGGCGCATAGGACCATAGTTGCTGTAGTTGGATGCTGTGGGCACCGTTGCTGTCGTCGATCCATCATCCTTTACTACTAGTGTGAAGGGCTCCGTAGCGAGGGTCTCGTAGGCCTTAGTCTCGGTGTTGAAGAACGAGAACTCGATGCGTGGGATAGTGAACGTACCCGCCGAGCGCGCTACGAAGGGGTAGGTATATGTAAGGCTTCCCGAAGTGCCCGTAGGCGTGAGTTTGCAGTTGTCCACAACCTTGGTGTCGTAGACCTCGAATGACTCGGGGAGCGCTATACGTGGCGCTGTGATAAACTTGAGGTTGCCCGTACCGGCAATGGTAATCTCTATCTGGTCTGCACTGTTGGCATCGATCTCTGCCTCGGGCATGGTGCTACGAAGTGAGAAGTTACCCACCGCGCCGTTAAACGACTGCGGAGCACCTGCGGGGAACTCCTTAACGTTTATGGTCACGGGAGCACTCTTTAGCTCGCGCGACACACGATATACCTGACGGCCACCAAAGATGGGGTCGTAGTGGCGCTTTTCCTGCACCACGACCTGCACACCGACGTTCATAACGGCCTCAGGGATAACAATCTTGCCACTCTCCTGGGGTGAGAGGAGCAACTCCGTAATTTTGTATGTCTCGTAAACACGACCCTTGAACTCCTCACGCGATGGCGAGTTGTCGAAGGTCAACTCCTGCGACCAGAAACCATCGAATGGGGGCATCGTAAGGCTCTCGATGTTCTCCACGGTCACACGCGTGTAGAGCACCAACGAAGCACGCAACGACTCGCCCTTGTATAGTTCACTGGATGAGACCTTGAGGCGCAGGAAGATGTCATCCTTGCCTATGCGGTTCTCGGGCGTTGTGGTAGTTGTGTCTGTGCCACCCGAAGCACCCTGCTTCTCGGCGATTACCTCAACGAGTTGTGGTTTTGTGGTGTATGTCTTTCCATCGACCTTGACCGATGCAGAGCCGATTGTGAATGTACCACTCTCGCGGGGCATAAGCACGTAGGTATAGGTGCAGTTGAAGCTCGACGACTGCTTGCCGTTGATAAACTGCACAGAGTGACCTCGCGACACCGAGGGTCCTGCCAAGATGTCGAAATCTTTGAAATCGGGTGCTACAAGGCTACCATTCTCAGGCTCGGCATCTATTGCGAATGCTACACGAAAGGGCTGTCCAAGAGCTGTTAGCGCTGGGGCATCCACCGTAAAGGATACCTGTGCTACGGCAGCCCACGATATCATGAGCGCAGAGAGCACAAGTAGGAAATGACGTATTCTCATCATATAAAATTTGCTTTTTCTCCGATACTTGTCAAACGCCTCGGACAGCGTTTTATTGCATAATGAGCAGAAAGAGATATAAGTGACGTAAGAGACGTAAGAGACAAAAGGGAGTACTCTAATAATTGACAGCAACATCCCTTATGTCTCTTTAGTCTCCTATGTCTCTTTAGTCTCTCACCCAATTAAAATTGGAGAGTAGGGCAAACTATTTCTTCGTTGTGCAAGCCTCACCGCCTCACCACATCCCACCCCCATTAAAATTGGAGAGTAGGGCAAACTATTTCTTCGTTGTGCAAGCCTCGCCGCCTCACCACATCCCACCCCCATTAAAATTGGAGAGTAGGGTTAGTTTGGTGGCTGGTCGAAGTTGGTGAAACCGCAGCATACGAGAAGTATGTGAGGATTTCACCAACGAGCCAGACGCCGAAATATCCCTGCTATACGATTTTAATGTGCGTAGTCTGCAAAGAAATCATTACCCTTATCATCTACGATGATGAATGCAGGGAAGTTCTCAACATAGATCTTTCGTACAGCCTCCATGCCGAGCTCCTCGAAGTCTACGACCTCAACGCTCTTGATAGAGTTCTTGGCAAGGATAGCAGCAGGACCACCGATAGAGCCGAGGTAGAAACCACCGTTAGCCTTACATGCGTCGGTTACCTGCTGTGAGCGGTTACCCTTAGCTACCATGACCATAGAGCCACCAGCCTTCTGGAAGAGGTCTACGTAAGAGTCCATACGGCCTGCTGTAGTAGGACCGAATGAGCCTGATGCCATGCCTGCTGGAGTCTTAGCGGGGCCAGCATAGTATACGGGGTGCTTCTTGAAGTACTCGGGCATAGGCTTACCCTCATCGAGCATCTGCTTGATGCGTGCATGAGCGATATCGCGAGCTACAACGAGTGTACCCTTGAGGTTGAGACGTGTCTTGATGGGGTACTTAGAGAGAATCTCGCGTACCTTGTCCATACCCTCATCGAGGTCGATGTCAACAGCTGGAGACATTGCGGGAGCCTGTGCGGGGAGGAAGCGTGCGGGGTTCTTCTCGAGCTTCTCAAGGAAGATACCCTCGGGAGTAATCTTAGCCTTGATGTTACGGTCTGCAGAGCAGCTTACGCCGATAGCAACGGGGCATGATGCAGCGTGGCGAGGTGCGCGGATAACGCGTACATCGTGTACGTAGTACTTACCACCGAACTGTGCGCCGAGGCCGATCTCCTGGCAGATCTTCTCCACCTTAGCCTCCCACTCGAGGTCGCGGAAGCAACGGCCACCCTCGTTACCAGATGTTGGGAGCTCGTCGAGGTAGCCTGCAGAGGCCTTCTTAACTGTTGAGAGACACATCTCTGCAGATGTACCACCGATACACAATGCGAGGTGGTAGGGAGGACATGCTGAAGTGCCGAGGTCGAGGATGTGCTTCTTAATAAATGCTGTCAACGACTCCTCGTTCAATAACGCCTTTGTCTGCTGGTAGAGGAATGTCTTGTTTGCCGAGCCACCACCCTTAGTGATGAACAAGAACTCATACTCCATGCCTGGGTGACCGCCATAGATATCGATCTGTGCGGGGAGGTTGCTACCAGAGTTCTTCTCCTCGGTCATTGTGAAGGGAACAACCTGTGAGTAGCGGAGGTTGCGCTCCTTGTATGTCTCGTAAACACCGCGTGAGATGCACTCAGCATCGTTTGCGCCTGTATATACATCCTCACCCTTGTGACCGATACAGATTGCAGTACCTGTATCCTGGCATGTGGGCAACTCACCCTCCGCAGCTACACACTGGTTCAAAAGCATTGTGTAAGCAACGAATTTGTCGTTGTCTGTAGCCTCAGGATCCTCGAGGATGTTAGCGAGCTTCTGGAGGTGTGAAGCACGCAAGTAGAATGATACGTCGGCATAAGCCTCCTTAGCCAAGAGCTCAAGACCCTTGGGATCTACCTTCAAGATCTTACGTCCATCGCACTCTACAACCTTTACATAGTCCTTCGTGAGAAGGCGATACTCCGTCTTATCCGCCTGGATAGGGAACGGCTCCTGATAGATGAAATCAGCCATAATTGCTTGAATATTTGTTAGTTGTTATTGTTGTTTGTCTGTTTAATTGACACAGGGGTTAGCTTCACGTGCTTGAAGTCGTGCTTATCGGCAGAGATCTGTTTGAGGTCGAGATCCTTAACCTTGAGGCGAAGCGTATCGGGGTGGATAGCCTCGGGTGCTACGACCTCAACAGCTGCCTCTGCGGGTGCTGTGGCAGTCTGCTGCTTAACGAAGTCGATGATACCGAATACGAAGACTACAGATACCAAGACGGGGCATACCCACTTGAGCAAGAAGCGGATGATGGGGTACGACTTGCGGTCGATGCCACCCTCTGCTGTAAGCTCGGCACGCATATCCTCCTTCTTCCAGATCCAGCCCACGAATACCGCAGTAAGGATACCCAACAAGGGCAACATAACGATAGATGTGAACGTATCGAGGATGTCGAAGAAGTTCAAGCCGAGGAGTGTGTAGTTGTTGTATACACCAAGTGAGAGCGACGCAAAGGTTGCCAAGATGATGGCGAAGAGCGTCACAATCCATGCACCCTTCTGGCGCGACATACCGCGCTTCTCAACGAAATATGAGGTCACAGCCTCGTGCATAGAGATTGTCGAAGAGAGCGCCGCAAGAGCCAAGAGCAAGAAGAAGAGCGTAGCCCAGATATTGCCAAAAGGCATATTTGCGAATACCGAGGGCATCGCCACGAATGCGAGACGTGCGCCACCAGAGTGCTCGACACCTGCCGAGAAGATGATGATAGCGGCGATAATCGCTACGAGCGTATCCAACGACACTACGCTGATTGCTGTGCCCGCAATCTTAGTACCCTTCTTGAAGTATGAGCCATAGATTAGCATAGCACCCATACCCACCGAGAGTGTGAAGAATGCCTGACCCATAGCATCGAGGAAGGTCTTACCCGATACCTTCGAGAAGTCGGGCGTAAAGACATTACCCAACGCCTCGCGACCCTCGGGCATCCACAATGAGTAGACAGCCAAGATGATGAGGATGGCAAAGAGCAGGGGCATCATGATCTTTGATGCCTTCTCGATACCGCCCTGCACGCCACCCGTGATGATGAAGTGGTTGGCGAGGATGAAGAGGTAGGCGAATACGAGTGGTGTGTGTGGCGTTGTGGTGAAGGCTGTGAAGAAGCCATCGAAGTCGCCACCGATGCTATTTGTTGCCGAGGCAATTGCGTAGTTGAGTGTCCAACCCGAGATTACGAAGTAGTAGCCCATGATGAGGGTCACAGAGATGAGTCCCGCAGCACCGAGCCAGCCCCAGCCCTTACGAATCTTCGAGAAGGCGTCAATGGGGTTGCTCTTGGCGTGGTGACCCACCGAGAACTCCGCAACGAGCAGCGGCAATCCCAAAAGGAGGATGCAACCGAGGTAGATGATGATAAATGCGCCACCACCATTCTCAGAGGTGATGTATGGGAAGCGCCAGATATTGCCCAAGCCGATTGCTGAGCCTGCGGCGGCAAGGATGGCGGCAAGCTTACCGCCAAATCCTCCGCGCGATGTTGTTTCGTTAGCCATGATGGTTATCCTATTAGTGTTACACTCACCTTGTCGATCTTACCACCGAGGGGTGGTGCAATCTTCGCTACGGTGCACTCCACCTCCACAATCTGGGGGAAGGCCTCCTTAATTGCTGCGATTACGTTCGATGCCGCAGCCTCAATGGTACGCTGTGTGCGCTGCATGGTGCGCTCAACAATCTCGAATACGGTCAAGTAGTTCACCGCCTGTGTAACATCATCCGTCGCGGGGAGATCACCCAGCGGAGTGCGGATAACGATGTCTACACGAAAGCGGTTGCCCACCTGTTGCTCGAGGTCGTAGCAGCCATGAAAGGCGCGTACGTAGATGCCGTCAAGGCGTATGGTGTATATCGGATTCACGTCTTTAGACTATTAATCAGTGTTTTACAACCCTTACTCAACAGTAATGAGGTAGTAGTTCTTCTTGCCACGCTGAACGAGGAGATACTTACCTGCGATGAGGTCTGCATCGCTCACGCCACGCATAGCATCTGCCACCTTCTCCTTGTTGAGCTGCACGCCACCACCCTGAATCATCTTGCGGCACTCACCCTTTGATGGGAATACCTTGCAAGCGTCAGCCACGATGTCCACGAAGGGCTTCTCGAGGTCTGCGCGTGTGATGGTGAACTGAGGAACGCCCTCGAACACCTGCAACAATGTTGCCTCATCCAACGAGCGCAACGCCTCAGATGTTGCATTACCGAAGAGGATGTTTGTAGCTGCCTGAGCCTTCTCGAGCTCCTCCTTAGAGTGGATTGTCTCGGTGAGAATCTCAGCAAGGCGCTTCTGCAACACGCGGAGGTGGGGAGCAGCGTCGTGCTCTTCGATAAGGGTCTCAATAGTAGAACGGTCGAGCAAAGTAAAGATTTTGATGTAGCGCTTGGCGTCCTCATCGCTTACATTGAGCCAGAACTGGTAGAATTTGTAGGGCGATGTGTAGCGTGCGTCGAGCCATACGTTGCCGCTCTCTGTCTTACCGAACTTTGTGCCGTCAGCCTTGGTGATAAGGGGGCAGGTGATTGCGAATGCCTCGTTCTCGCCACCGAGCTTGCGGCGGATGAGCTCAGTACCAGTTGTGATGTTACCCCACTGGTCTGCGCCACCGAGCTGGAACTTACAGCCATACTCCTTGTAGAGGTGCAAGAAGTCGTAGCCCTGCAAGAGCTGGTATGTGAACTCTGTGAACGACATACCGTCGCCGTCGCCATTGAAGCGCTTCTTGACAGAGTCCTTGGCCATCATGTAGTTCACGGTGATGCACTTACCGATGTCACGTGCGAACTCAAGGAATGAGAACTCCTTCATCCAGTCGTAGTTGTTCACGAGGATAGCCTTGTTCTGGGCCTCAGAGTCGAAGTCGATAAGCTTCGAGAGCTGGTTCTTGATAGCCTCCTGGTTGTGGCGCAATGTAGCCTCATCGAGGAGGTTGCGCTCCTGAGACTTACCCGATGGGTCGCCAATCATACCTGTAGCACCACCGATAAGGGCGATGGGGCGGTGACCACACATCTGGAAGTGCTTCAAAATCATGACACCTACGAGGTGACCGATATGGAGTGAGTCTGCCGTGGGGTCGATACCGAGGTATGCCGAAGCCATACCCTTCTTAAGCTCCTCATCGGCGCCAGGCATAACGGTATGAATCATACCGCGCCACTCAAGTTCTTCAATAAAATTTTTCATTCTTTAATTTATGTTTTAGTTATCTGATTCTCTATTTTTGACGTCATTCCGAAGGGGCACAGCGACTGTGGAAATCTTTTCTGGAAGCGATAGATTGCCACGCTCACTACATTCGCACGCAATGACGACGTATGTTACTCGGCATCGAGCTTGAGCACATCAAGCATCTGCACAAGGCGCTCATTCTTCGCGATGAGGTGCTTCAATCTATCCTCAAGCGTGATGGGGCGCGATGCCTTGATCTCCTCGTTTACCTCAACCTCAATCTCAACAAGGCCATTGATATTGCCCACCTCGGCAATTATGCGCTGTAAGTCGGCCTTCTCGTACATGATCTCATCGTGCAACTCGCGCGAGGGAACAGCCATCTTAACCACATTGCCTTCAACCTTGAAGTTTAGGAAGGCAACGCTGATACGTGGACGCTCACGCTTGATGCGCTCAACAATATCATCCCTCTTAAGCGATATCTTCTCCTGGCACGATGGGTCGATAATGACCTCCTCGGCTCGTGCAGCATCCTGCTCCGCCTGCTCCGTTGCTGTGAGCGAGCTATTCATCAAGCCCCTGATCGAAACACTCGATGAGGGCGTGCGTCGCTGAGCACGTCGCACAGTGGGTTTCGCCTCCGCACTCTCCTCCACCACGGTCTTGGGTGCTTCAATAGCCACACTCTGGGGTGCAGGCTGAGGCACGGGTTGGGGCGTTACACTCTGCTGAACAGGCTGGGGTGCGGGTTGTGGCGCAGGTTGTGGTACTGCGACCTGCTGGGGCTGCGACTCTGGCACCGACGCAGCCGTAATGAACTCAGCAAGAGCAAAATCCGTGGCATAAGTCAAGGGCGCAAAGGCTGCAGCTTCGAGCAACCCTACCTCATCATTTTTTTTTTGACCGAGACCCGCAATCTTCATGAGTCCCAGTTCAACAAGCAATCGCTGATTTGACGACTGTCGTATCTTTCCGTCCGCCTCCGTAAGCAGAGCTATGGAGTTGAACAAGAATATCTCATCACATGCCGCCGCCTGAGCCTTATAGCGCTCAACAAGCGTACCCGTAAACTCGACAAGTGACACCGCAGGACCCTTAGCCATCAAGAGGTCGCGCATATGAGCATTCAAGCCCGACACGAAGACCTGGGGCGAGAAGCCCTTAGACAACACCTCATCAAAGAGCATGAGCGCATCGACATAGTTGCCCGCGAGGAGCAGGTCGGTTGCCTTGAAGTAAGTATCGTAGTCGAGGACGTTGAGTGTAGATGCCACGTCCTTATAGTTGAGCTTAGCGCCGCAGAACGATACTGCCTTGTCGAACATTGAGAGAGCATCACGCATACCGCCATCAGCCTTATGGGCAATGAGGTTGAGTGCCTCGTCATCGGCCTCGACACCCTCCTTCGTTGCGATATAGCGCAAATACTCCACGCCGTCCTCAACCCTGATGCGGTTGAAGTCGTAGATCTGACAGCGCGAAAGGATGGTGGGGATGATCTTATGCTTCTCGGTTGTTGCGAGCACAAAGATGGCGTGCTGTGGAGGCTCCTCCAAGGTCTTCAAGAAGGCGTTGAACGCCGCAGATGAGAGCATGTGGACCTCATCGATTACGAAGACCGAATAGCGACCCTGCTGAGGAATGATGCGCACCTGCTCAATGAGGTTGCGGATGTCATCCACAGAGTTGTTAGACGCCGCATCGAGCTCGTGAACATTGAGCGAGCGACCCTCGTTGAAGGAACGGCACGACTCGCACTCGTTGCACGCCTCACCCGACTGGGGATTGAGACAGTTGATAGCCTTAGCGAAGATGCGCGCACACGTTGTCTTACCCACTCCGCGAGGGCCGCAGAAGAGGTAGGCATGTGCCAACTGACCACGCTCAATGGCGTTCTTCAAAGTTGATGTTATATGACGCTGTCCGACAACCGAAGCAAAGGTTGCGGGACGATACTTGCGTGCTGATACTACAAAATTCTCCATAACTCGACAAAGATAGTAAATATTTCTAATAAATATGCTCACACGCGCGCGAATTTTTGCAATTTGAGAATTTTTGTATATTTGCAATACGAACCTAAATTAACAACCTGAAAAATGAGAATTTCGAGAAAACTATTTACATCGCTGATAGCCTTACTCTTATACACAGCGAGCGTCGCAGCACAGCAGAGCGGCTTCAACCTTGTCGTTGTGGGCGACCCACAGCCTCAAACCGAGGAGCAGATTACACGCCTCGAGCGAGACATCATACCTCAAATAGCAACCATCGTCGATGAGTATAAAGCCACGGGCTACCCCACCGCCATACTCCTTACGGGTGACGTGGTGTGGGATAACATGGATTTTCTGCCACGCGTCAAGGCCGACTTCGAGGCTCTCGGCGTGCCCGTTTATGCCGTTATCGGCAACCACGACCACAACAAACACCACAAAAACAACCAACCTCGCGCAGAGCAGGACTACATCAACGCGTGGGGCGAGCGCAACCAGGCATTTATGCTTGGCGAGACACTCTTCGTGACGCTCGACAACATCGACTACGCAACCAAGGAGAGCTACTCGCTCAAGGTAGATTCCGACCAGCTTATCTGGCTCGCCGAAGTGATGGATGAATATGCTGATGTTGAGCATGTTGCTGTATGTATGCACGCCCCAGCAACAAGCCACCGCACGGGAGGTTTTATACCCTACGCAAAGCCTATCGTACGCATCATCGGAGAGCGCAAAATCGACTTTATCACGGGTCATGGCCACCGCCACTTTACCGCCGACCACACGCCTGAAATTATCGAGCATAGCGTAGCGCAGGTGAATGGCAACCTATGGTTTGCACCCATCTGCTCGGACGGCACACCGCTCGGCGTATTCTGTGTTGAGGAGCGCGACGGAGAGTGGATGTGGCACCACCGCATCCTCAGCAAGAGTGCCAATGAGCCCCTCGTCATCTACCCCACTGGCAGAGTCTCGGAACATGAGGAGTATGTCGTTGTAAAGGTTGTGGGCTGGGACGATAAATGGCAACTTTCGTGGAGCGAAAATGGGTCATACATGGGCGCTATGGAACAGATCTCTATCCTCGACCCAGACTATATGTATTACGTTGAGAATGAGGCAGACTACCGAGAGAAATATATGAAGCGTCTACGTCGCTCTGCACGCCCACACAAGCACTATTTCCGCTGCAAGCCCACCACGGAAAATAGCGAAATTACAATAACCGCCACCGACCGATTTGGCAGAGTGTATACCACAACATTATAGCATAAAATAACCGCCACACTCACTGATAATGTGGCGGTTATCATTTATATCATAGCATTATCTCGTAAGCTTTCTCAAGGCACTCTCTACATCGTACGACGAGTTAAAATTGGGTGCAATAACCATATTACCAGCTCTGTCGATAGCACCCCACTGCCCCTTTGAGACCTCGACAATAGCAAAGCCGTCACTATTCATCGAGCGCGCATAGATATATTGTGGTGCAATCTGCCACTGGCCATAGTAGTTGAGGAAACCATACAATCCAGTTGCCTTATCCTCTGCAACCCATAGGTCGATACCACAATAGCGTCCCTTCTCCATGCTCGATATGGCCGACTCTACATCGTATGACGATGCGAAATTTGGG
>JAFZGE010000188.1 GCA_017555545.1 Alistipes sp. | reverse complement strand
CCACTCTACGGCAGCCTTGCTGTCCATAGTCATCGACACCTCGAAGCCACCGAACTGACCTGCGTCAGCCTTAGCCTCAACGATGCCTGAACCATCCATTGCAGGAACCAAACCACCGTTGCCCTGGAGTGCGTAGAGAGTGTAGATACCGCCGCGTGTGCCATCCAAAGAGTTCTTGTTTGACCAAGCGAGCTTAACCTCACCACCTGTGATCTCATACAAAGCAGCCTTAACGTTCTCGAGCTCGAGATACTCGTTAATGAGTGCCATGTTAGTCTTGTCAGCAGCAGCAACGATCATACCACCTACGTAAGCCTCCTGGATGTTGCCCTCACGGTCAGCCCAAGTGTACTTCTCAGAAAGGAGTGATGTGAATGGTGCAACAACCTCCTCAGTCTCCTCAGTCTCAGCGAGTGCCTCAGCTACGAGAGCATCAGCAGCACCGCCATAGAGGAATGATGTAAGGTCGCTAGACATTGTAGCGTCGCATACCTCCCAGAACTCGAGAGTTGCAGTTGAAGCAAGAAGCTTAGCAGCGCTCTCGGGATCATCTACACCAGGCAACTCAACCAAGATACGGTTTGTGTCGCGAATCTGCTGGATGTTGGGCTGAATAACGCCAAGAAGGTCGATACGCTCACCGAGCACACGGAACATGTTCTCTACAGAGCTCTCAACGTATGCCAACAAGTTGTCAGCGATCTGACCCTTGTCAGTTGTGCCATAGATAGTCTGGAGGTCCTCAGCAGACATATTTGCGATATATGTCTCAATTACGTTTGAAGCATCCTCACCCTCAGTAGCACGTGTCTTAGCATCGTTAGCCTCCTTCTGCTTTGCAACAGCGATAGCCTTCTCGATGTTAGCAACAAGTGTTGCATCGCCCTTGTCGATGTTCTCCAAAGCGTGAACACGGATAGCGTCACCTGCCTGGATCTCGAGGGTAACGTTCATACCACCCTTGAGGTCAAGACCAAGGTTCAACTCCTTTGACTTACACTCTCCATAGGTATAACCCATGTAGACGTTCTCATCCCACTTACCATCAAGATAAGCCTTGGGATCGGCCTGTGTCTGTGCCTCTGCCTCGATGTTGCGAGTAACAAAGGTAAATGACAACTGCCAGAGGCAGGCGAGACCTAAGATCGCCACCAGCCATTTAATAATACCTTTAATCTGCATTGTTAAAAAGTTTAGTTATTGTTGTTTATGTAATTTTCTGTTTCACGCAACAAATACCCTTTGTGCATTCGCGCGTTAATCGCGCAAAGATATAAAAAAAATCGCAATCTACAACCGTAGACTGCGATCTTTATTAAGTTTTTTCAATATTTATTTGACTACTTAGTCACAAGTTCTACTACGTAGTCTGCCTTGTCCTGCACCTTGCCTACCTCCAAGAGTATGCCACCCTTGACGCGCTGGAACTTAAGCTCCTTACCATCCTCGAGAGCCTTAGCCGAAACAACTTTGCACTCCAAAGGGAGGTACAACATATCGTAGTCGAGTTCGAAGATATGAACAAAGAGGCGGTCACCCTTACGTGTTGTGCAACCCCAATCCTGCTGTGGGATGTCACCCGCTGTAGTGCCATATACCGACTCACCGTTTACTGCCATCCACTCACCCATCTCATACATGCGCTCTACAGCGACTGCAGGGAGCTCACCATTGGGCTGTGGGCCTACGTTAAGGAGCAAGTTAGCACCCTTGCTAGCTGTGCTAACGAGGTAGCGGATAAGAGTCTTCGCTGATTTGTAGTTCTGATCTACAACCTTGTAGCCCCACATGCCGTTCATTGTCTGACAAGTCTCGAGAGGGAGTTTGCTGATAGCCTGACCTGAGAGACCGTGCGAGTTCTCACCAGGAAGATCGCGCTCAAAAATCTGGATATCCTCACCCTCGAAAGGTGTTACATGGTGGTTGTTTGCCACCATACATGAGGGCTGCAAACCGTGTACGAGAGCATACTGCTCGTCAAGGTGCCAGTCGAAGGGTGTAGCATCCTCCTCGTGATCCCACCAGCCATCAAACCACATAGCGCGAATAGGGCCATAGTTTGTGAGCAACTCGGTAATCTGGTTGTTCATGAAGTTGAAGTAGCTATCCCAGCTCATGAGTTTGTAGTTGCGACCTGCAACACCCCAGCCTGTACGACCGCGTGGATAGTCATCACGTGACCAGTCGGCGTGTGAGTAGTAGAGGTGTACAGCGATACCCTGCTTGTGACACTCATCGGTCAACTCCTTGAGTACGTCGCGCTTAAATGGTGTAGCATCCACGATGTTGAAGTCCGACTCTGCGGTATCCCACATCGAGAAACTATCGTGGTGACGTGTTGTGAAGCATACATATTTAGCACCCGAAGCCTTGATTGCAGCCACCCACTTCTCGGCATCGAAGCGGTGGGGGTAGAAGGCGTCAGCAGCCTTTGCATACTCATCACGCTGGATGCCCTGAGCATTCTGCAAGTACCACTCACCCTGGGCATACATGCTGTAGATACCCCAGTGGATGAAGATACCGAAACGATCCTCGGAGAACTGCTCCTGTGAGCGACGCACCTCCTCAGATGGCTGGTAACCCTGCGCCGAGAGGCTACAGATGCTCAACGCAAAGAGGAGTGCAAGTGTAAGTTTTTTCATAGTTATAGGTTTTAGTTGGTTTTGTAATAGGTTGTTATTAGGGAATTTTGAGAATTTAGGGAGTTTAGGGAGGGATAAATCAACTCGTTTACCATCACCTTAAACTCCCTAAGTTCCTTAAACTCACAAAATATTAATCCATCTTGAGGACTGCAAGGAAGGCTGACTGTGGCACCTGTACAGAGCCAATCTGACGCATACGCTTCTTACCCGCCTTCTGCTTCTCAAGGAGCTTACGCTTACGCGAAATATCACCACCGTAACACTTCGCAGTAACATCCTTACGTACCGCCTTTACGGTCTCGCGGGCGATAATCTTCGCACCAATAGCTGCCTGGATTGCGATATCGAACTGCTGGCGAGGGATGAGCTCCTTAAGCTTCTCGCACATCTTGCGACCGAAGTCGTAGGCGTGGTCAGCATAGATGAGTGATGAGAGTGCATCAACAGCCTCGCCATTAAGAAGGATATCGAGCTTTGCAAGCTTACTTGGCTGATAACCAGTACGGTGATAGTCGAATGATGCGTAACCCTTAGAGATACTCTTGAGCTTATCGTAAAAGTCAAATACAATCTCCGAAAGTGGCATCTCGAAGTTCACCTCCACACGATCCTGGGTGATGAATGTCTGATTCTTCATCACGCCACGCTTATCGATCCAGAGCTTCAAGACGTTACCGAGGAAGTCGGCTTTAGTGATTATCTGTGCGAGGATATATGGCTCCTCAATCTTTGCGACCTTAGTGATCTCGGGAAGACCTGAGGGGTTGTGCACCTCGAGCTCCTCGCCCTGAGTTGTTGTGATGTGGTACGACACGTTAGGCACGGTTGTGATAACATCCATGTCGAACTCACGGTAGAGACGCTCCTGGATGATCTCCATGTGGAGAAGGCCAAGGAAGCCGCAACGGAAACCGAAGCCGAGGGCTAGTGAGCTCTCGGGCTCGAATGTGAGCGATGCGTCGTTTAGCTTAAGCTTCTCGAGTGATGCACGAAGATCCTCATACTGGTCTGCCTCAACGGGATAAACACCCGCGAAGACCATGGGCTTAACATCCTCGAAGCCCGCGATAGCCTCCTTGCAGGGGTTTGCCACAGAGGTGATGGTATCACCCACCTTTACATCTGTAGAGTTCTTGATACCCGAGCAGATGTAACCTACGTCACCCGCCTTGATCTCGCCACGCTCCTGCATCTTGAGCTTCAAAACACCAATCTCATCGGCATCATACTCGCTGCCTGTGTTGAAGAACTTAACGTGGTCACCTTTGCGGATTGTGCCGTTCATAACGCGGAAGTATGCGATAACACCACGGAATGGGTTGAACACAGAGTCAAAGATAAGTGCCTGGAGGGGTGCGTTGTCATCACCCTCGGGAGCAGGAATACGCTCCACGATAGCCTCGAGCACCTCCTCAACGCCCTGACCCGTCTTACCTGATGCGAGGAGGATATCCTCATCCTTGCAGCCGATAAGGTCGATAATCTGATCCTTCACCTCATCGATCATTGCCGACTCGCAGTCAATCTTGTTGAGCACGGGGATAATCTCGAGATCCTGACCAAGTGCGAGGTAGAGGTTAGAGATTGTCTGTGCCTGAATGCCCTGTGTAGCATCAACAACAAGGAGTGCACCCTCGCATGATGCGATTGCTCGCGACACCTCATATGAGAAGTCGACGTGTCCTGGGGTGTCGATAAGGTTGAGCGTGTACTTCTGGCCACTACGAGCGTTGTACTCCATCTGGATCGCGTGGCTCTTGATGGTGATACCCTTCTCGCGCTCGAGGTCCATGTCATCGAGCACCTGCGCCTGCATCTCGCGCTGGTTCAATGTATTTGTCTTCTCCAAAAGACGGTCGGCAAGGGTACTCTTACCGTGGTCGATGTGTGCTATAATGCAAAAGTTGCGAATGTTCTTCATCTGTCGCGACAACTTAATATTCAAAAAATGTTATTTAGTCTGCAAATATACTACTTTTTTGCGAGAGTATAAAATCTCATGCCAATAATTTACGGTATCGCGCTAATTTAGGGGTTGTTAGATAGAGAAATTAGGGAATTTAGAGAGTTTAAGGATAATAGACGACCTTGTACACCTCCCTACCCTAAACTCCTTAAATTCCCTAAACACTCTAATCACTACCCCTCATTAGCCCCACAACCCAATTTAGCGTCAGAGTGGTGCTAATTTGCTGCCGATAAAGAAATTGGGCTGGATGGGCAGTACTTGACGTACGTCCCATTCAGCCCAATGATTGAGGTGGCGAAGTAGCGCCACTATCACGCTAAATTATAGGTTTTCGAGGCAATAATCCACCATCTTCTGACGCACGTTAACCATGTCGTTAGGACGCATAGAGTGGTTCTGGTCGGGATATACCATCATGTCGTACTGCTTAGCATTGCGGTTGAGTGCACGACACATCTCTATAGCATTCTGGAAGTGTACGTTGTCGTCGGCTGTACCGTGGATGATAAGAAGGCGTGTCTTATCAGAGAGGCGGTCAGCGAAGTTGATAGGCGAGTTATTGTCGTAGCCCTCAGGGTTCTCTGAAGGTAGACCGTTGTAAATCTCGGTGTAGATTGAGTCGTAGTAGCGCCATGATGTCACGGGAGCCACAGCGATAGCAACCTTGAAGATGCCGTCACCCTTGAGTGCGCAACCGAGAGCCATGAAACCACCGTATGACCAGCCGTAGATACCTACGCGTGATGCGTCGATGAACTCCTGGCGTGCGAGGTGGCGTGCGAATGAGATCTGATCCTCAACCTCTGCGTTACCGAGGTTAGCGTATGTCACCTTCTTATACTCCTCGCCGCGGTAGCCAGTACCACGTGCGTCGCAGCACGCGATGATGTAGCCGTTACGTGCGAGTGTCTCCTCCCAGTCTGTAGTGTAGCGGTTCTCGATCTGCTGTGAGCCAGGGCCCGAGTACTGAGTGATGAGCACGGGATACTTCTTCGATGGATTGAAGTTCTCGGGATAGATGAGGTAGTACTGCAACTCATCACCGCGCTCTGTGGTGAATGTCTTGTAGTTACGCTGGTATGCGGGCTTCTTATTGCTCTTCTTGTCGAGCATCAACGAGCGCACCTCCTTACCCTTAGCGTTGTATACCGCAGCTGTGGGATAGCAGTCTGTTGCAGAGTGCTCCGCAGCGAAGTACTTCATATCTGCAGATGGGTAAACACGCCAGTAGCCAGGCTTAGAGAGCAAGCACTCCTTCTTCTTGCCGTCGATGTTCACAGAGTAGAGGTGGCGCTCAAGTGGCGACTTCTCTGTAGACATGTAGTATACGGTGTGCTGATCGTGTGAGAGACCCACGAGCTGTGTTACTTCCCACTCACCCTCGGTGATTGCATTAAGGCGACCCTCGGTGATAGAGTGCAAGTAGAGGTGGAACCAACCTGTTGTAGTCTCCTCGCGCACGATGAAGCGATCCTTATCGATGAAGGTGATTGTAGCCTCGTTGGGGCGCTCTACGTAGCGCTCATCCTGCTCATCGTAGATAACGCGCTGTGTGCCGTCAGCCTCAACCATAACAACCTCGAAGTGGTTCTGGAGGCGGTTGACACGATAGAAGAAGAGATTGCCAGCGGGTGTGTAGCCGATGCGTGGAATATACTGGTCAGTAGTCTCACCTACAGGCACCTCGCGTGTCTCACCTGTATAGAGGTCGTAGACGTGGAGCGTAACGATAGAGTTGTCGTCACCAGCCTTAGGATACTTGAAGCTATATGCCTTGTTGTAGAGAGTGTTGTCGAAGCGCATCATCTCGAACTCCTTAACGCGGCTCTCATCAAACTTGAGGTATGCGAGCTCGCGACCATCGTTAGAGAATGCATATGCCTTTGTGAAGCCATACTCCTCCTCGTAAACCCAGTCGGTAGTACCGTTGATGATGTGGTTCCACTCACCGTCAGATGTGATGTTGTAGATCTCGTTTGTCACGAGGTCATAAACGAAGATATCGTTGTTGTAGCCCATCGCGAGGAAGCGATTGTCGGGCGAGAATGAAACATCGCGCACATCATCAATCTTTATTGTCGAGCCATCGGGGCAAGAGATGTAGTAGTCCGATGTGAACGAGTGGCGGTAGATCT
>JAFZGE010000187.1 GCA_017555545.1 Alistipes sp. | reverse complement strand
GTGACAAAGGTGTATGAGCGGCGGCCGTTCTCCATCATGGTGATGGTGCGGTTTTCGCTCGACTCCGTGAGGAGTGTCTCGTAGTCGTATTGTGTTACGCGAGGCTTATTGCTACATGAGAATAGCAATGTAGCACTCCCCAGCGCGGAGAGTGCTATCACTGCGTATCGTCTCAATATATGGTGCATAGATACTATCTCAGCACCCGATTAGCGGTAACGAACTGTTGTTACCTGGCCTGCTGCATAGCCGCAAAGGATAGTGTAGCGGTCGCCAGCTGTAAGCTCAGCGAAGAAGCAAGACTCCTGTACGGGGAATGCTGCGCGGTATGCGCTCATCATCTGCTGTGCTGCCTTCTGTACCTCGGGCTCATCCTTGAGGAGGTTAACAGCCTGTGACATAGCGTCGTATGCTGCCCAGTAAACAGTAGTGCCACCTACCTTGTCCTCAGGACATGTGCTAGCAGCGTAGCACTGACCAAGGATGAAGTATGCATAACCGTTGTCGGGGTTGATGCCGCGGAGCTCGCGAGCAGCCTCAACAGCAGCTGAGTAGTTGTGCTTGCTGATCTCGATAAGGGCGATCTGAACGTAGAGAGGCTCCTTCTTTGCGGGATCTGCCTCAACTGCGAGTGCCTCACGGAGATACTTCAACGCCTTGTCGTTCTCGCCACGGTTCTTGAAGCCCTGAGCAAGGAACAATGCAGTCTCTGAAGATGGCTTAACAGCGTAGTACTTCTCTGTGCTTGCGAAGAAGAAGTCGCTAGTACACTGAGCGCGTGACATGAGGGCTACAGCCTGTGCGAGGAGTGCCTCGTTGTTAGGATCGTTTGCAAGCTTCTGGCTGAACAATGCCTCGAGGTTCTCGCAGCTAGCAGCGCCGCTAGTACCGAAGCTTGTCTCGAACATATCGCGATACTGCTCATCCTCAGCTGATACCTCAGCGAAGAGGGGTGAGAGACGCTCATACTCAGTCAAGATCATGTCGCTTGTTACGCTATCATCATACTCGTAGTCCTCGCAGAGGTACTTGAAGTAGCTGGCAGCGATGTCGAGCTGTGTCTTGCCGCTCTCGATACCTGCGTCAACGGCATCCTTCAAACCTGAACGCAACAAAGGACGGTCAGTAGTGCAGTAACGGAGCATATCACGAGCCTTCATGTCGAGGATATAGTCCTTACCATTCTTTGAGTGGTCACCGAAGTAGATGACACGCTGGTCGTAGATGAACAAGATAGAGTCGATGTACATCTTACGCTCCTGTACGCTACGAGCGCGCTGTGCCTTGTTCTTGTAGATAGTCACACCACGAGCGAATGTGTTCTGTGATGCTGCGGGGCAGTTGTTCAAAAGCTGCTGGAAGTACTCTGTAGCAAGCTTGAAGTCCTTAGCGTCGATAGCCTCCTTGAGGTAGTTACTTGCGCTGATGTTCTCCTTACGCTCCTCAACAGTCGCGCCCCACTTGCCGTAGGCCTTGTCATCGCTGAAGTCCTGTGCTGAAGCCGAGAAGCCCACGAAGAGCGCAGCTGCAGCCAAAATAACTTTTACACTTTTCATAAATCTAGTTTTTATTGTATTGTTTCTGTATTTTATTCTATATCAAACCAATCTCGTTAATTACTCTTTGAGTTTTTAGTCAAACTTCTGACGTACGAACCAGTAGTCCGATGTATCGACTGAGAAGAGCGTGAAGCCTACCGAAATTTTGTAGTAGTTCTGTTTCACGAGACCCACCTTCATGCCATTGAGCTGTGTGGCACGTGCTGCTGAGTTGCGGCCATACTCGAAGCCGAGGTTCAGTGATGACGCACCCCATAGCTTGATGGGGAAGCCGAGACCCGCGGTGATTGCCATCTGGTTGATCTGCTCACCCGCGAATGTCTGGTAGTAGTTGCCCACGCGAGCACCAACGCGGTAGGTCATGCGGTTGAGGTAGTTGCGCACATCGGTACGCTTAGGCGTAATCTCGAAACCAGCCTTGATGGTGTGGGTGTTGGTATATGCTACTGCGACATCTTTGTCGTTGTTGTTCTCCGTAAAGTCGCTGTTGTCGTTGCCCCATGCAGAGTATTTGTAGTCGACACCCCAAGCAATCATACGATCCTGGTAGTAGAGACCTACGCCATACTCATGTGGCACGCGAAGCTCCAGTGTCGAGAGGTCGTTGCGTACGGGAACGCTCTGAATGCCGTTAATGGTGTTGTCGGTGTAGACATAGTTCAAAACCTTAGGGTTGAGCTTGCCACCGAGGTCGTATGTAGCACCAAGTGTCAAACCGCGCTTCTCGTTAGCGATGATGTTCACCTGCAAACCCGCCTGAAGCTTGAAGTTGTTGACAACGTACTGGTCTCTGCCCTGTGTCGAGGCGAAGTTACCCGCGCCTGTGATGACATTGGGAATAGAGGTTGAGTATGAGCGGTCGATGCTACCCCAGAAGTACTTGGCTGCAACACCAAGCGAGAGGTTTGGCCAGGGTGCCCATGCAACTGCGAGCTTGACCTCTGTGATATCGCCCTCGCCGAGGTGGCTGTACACTACGCGGCCGATGTCTGCCCAATTATCCTCGTTCTGGTCTGTGACGTTCATCTTGTAGCCTACGCTGCTGTATGGCGCAACGCTCAATGTAGCACCTACGCCCTTTGCCAAGGGGAATGCCATCGAGATGTTGTGGATGTTTGCGGTGTTGTACGCAGTCTTAGCCTTGTGGCTCTCTGCGCCCGAAGCATCATACTTCATCTGGTTGTTGCGATAGTGTGTGCCGTCAGCGCTAACATCAAACAAGAAACTCTTGCGGGGTACGCTGCTTGCAGCTGCGGGGTTCTGTGTGTTGACCTGGTTTGTTGCGCGCAAACCGATACCGATGCCACCCATTGAGCGCATCTGTACGTTGCCTGGCGTGAGCAACTCGCCAGGGCCATACATCGAGTATGGTGAATAGGCGTTGATGCTACTTGTCTGCGCCTCTGCCGCAAGGGGCAAAAGCACGACAATAAGCGCCACGATTAAACCAAGTATTGACTTATATCCTCTCTGCATTGTAGTTCAAAATTCTATTGAGTCCGAAAATAACCGGCTCACAGTCTGCAAATATCGTATTTTTAATTCTCTTTACAAAATATTTTGCGTCACCTCCGGTGAAAATAATGCATTTTTCCCCATTTTTTTGCAAGAATGTCTCTGTGTAGCCCCTAATTTCGTGTTCAACACCTCTCATCACGCCCTGTTCGATAGCCTCCTTCGTGGTACGACCGTAGTCTAAAACCTCATCCGTTGCATAGCAACGAGGCAGGCGTGCGGTGTAATCGGCCAAGGCACGGAAGCGCGTTGTGACACCAGGTGAGATGTTGCCACCCTTGAATGCTCCACCCTCCACAAAGTCGATGGTTATGGCTGTGCCGAAGTCGACAATCATGATGTCGCAGTTGGGCTTAAGTGCCTGTGCTCCCACGGCAGCGGCAAGGCGGTCGGCACCCAATGTCTCGGGAGTGTGATAGTGGTTCTCGAGGGGTATGGGCGTGGTTGCGGGCTTGAATATAACGACCTTGCTAATGCGCATAGCCACAACCTCCTTTGTCGCCTCCTCATCGCCACGTGTCGAGGCTATGATGGCGCGAGAGATTGTGGGGTATGATGCCATAATCTCATCAAATAGCGAGGCACTGAAACCCTCGGCTACATACTCGTTGATGAGTGCGTCACCATCCATCACCACCACCTTGGCGCGGCTGTTGCCTATGTCGATAATCAGGTTCATTCAGTTAAGTATTAGCTGTTTGGCGTAGCTGCCTCGGCCAAGTGGCGAAGCATCGCTACCGCTTCAGCGATTGAGTATATCTTTCTAACGGTCATAGATAGGCGGTTATTGTATTGCTTAACCACAAATCTATCGGGCTCTGACACCACGCGGCGCAACATGTTGAGGAAGGTCTCGGTCTTGAAGAATGGCGAATTGTTGTCGCCAACAAAGCGCACGATAAGCAGACCATTCTTCACCTTGACATGCTCCATACCGAGGTTGATAGCCTCGCGGCGTAGCTTCACGACGTCGATAAGTTCGCGTACGGACTGCGGAATAGCACCAAAGCGGTCGAGTAGGCGTGCGGCAAATGCCTCGAACTGCTCGTCGGTACGCATTGCGTCGATCTCGCGGTAGAGACGTAGCTTCTCACTCTGCGAGCGTACGTAACTATCAGGAATTGAGGCATCAATATCGATGTCTATTGTAGCATCATCCACAAACGAGATATCCTTCATTGCATCGTTCTCCGCCTCGCTCAAGCCCGAAGTGTCGAGACCCTCAGCGCGCAACTCCGATATCGCCTGCTGCAAAATCTTCTGGTATGTCTCGATGCCAACATCGGCAATGAAGCCGCTCTGCTCGGCACCCAAGAGGTTACCCGCACCGCGAATATCCAGATCCTGCATAGCGATATTGAAGCCCGAACCCAAGTCCGAAAACTCCTCGATGGCGCGTAAACGGCGGCGTGCATCTCCTCCGATAAGCTCGTCAGGAGGCGAGAGCAAGTAGCAAAAACCCTTGCGGTCGCTACGTCCCACACGTCCACGCAACTGGTGGAGATCGCTTAGACCAAAGTGGTGTGCGTCGTTGATAATGATGGTGTTAGCATTGCCAATATCGATGCCGTTCTCGATGATAGTAGTAGCCACAAGCACGTCAAACTCGCCGTAGATGAAGTTCATGATGAGCTTTTCGAGCTCCTCGGCCTTCATGCGGCCATGACCCACGCCCACACGTGCCTTGGGGCATAGGCGCGTAATCATGCCAGCGATAGTGGGTAGGTCATCCACCTTGTTATGCACAAAGTAGACCTGTCCACCACGTGCCAACTCCTCCTCGATAGCATCCTGTATCACCTCCTCGCTAAATGTATGCGACTCTGTGACAATAGGTTGACGGTTTGGCGGTGGGGTAGAGATAACAGACAAGTCGCGCGAGCCCATAAGCGAGAATTGTAGTGTTCGCGGAATGGGCGTAGCCGTAAGCGTCAGGGTGTCGACAGCGATAGATAGCTGCGTGAGCTTCTCCTTTGCTGCCACGCCAAACTTCTGCTCCTCATCGATAATAAGGAGTCCTAGGTCGTGGAACTCAATCTGCTTCGAGAGCATCTTGTGTGTGCCGATAAGGATGTCGATCTTACCCGCTTTGAGCTCCTCGGCAATGCGCTTTGCATCTTTTGCCGACTTAGTGCGGTTGATATATTCCACCGTAACGGGCAGGTCGCGCAGACGCTCCGAGAAGGAGCGATAGTGCTGCAATGCAAGAATCGTTGTAGGCACAAGAACTGCTGTCTGCTTGCCGTCGCATGCCGCCTTGAAGGCTGCACGTATCGCCACCTCGGTCTTGCCGAAGCCCACATCGCCACATACCAAACGATCCATCGGCTGGTCGGACTCCATGTCTCGCTTAACGGCGGCAATGGCGGTCTGCTGGTCGGGTGTATCCTCCCACTTGAATGATGCCTCGAGCTCCTGCTGTAGGTAGCCATCCTCGGAGAATGCAAAGCCCTTTGACGCCTTACGCTTGGCATAGAGGGCGATAAGCTCACGCGAAATATCCTTAACGGCCTTCTTGGTCGTAGCCTTGAGCTTCTGCCATGCACCATTTCCGAGCTTGTATATCTTCGGAGGCTCACCCTCGCCACTCTTGTAGCGCGAGATGCGGTGCAGAGCGTGCACGTTCACAAAGAGGATATCGTTATCCTTGTATATCAGCTTTATGGCCTCCTTGGTGTGGCCATTCTCATTAAGTTTAACCAGACCTCCGAAGCGACCCACGCCGTGGTCGATATGCACGACATAGTCACCCACCTTGAGGGCGTTAAGCTCTGCTACGGTCATCTGCTCATCGCGCTTGATCTCATCGCGCAGACGGTAGCGTTGGTAGCGGTCAAATATGTTGTGGTCTGTATATACGCAGACCTTAAGGTTGTTGTCTATAAAACCCTCATGCAACACAACATCTTCGGCGCGGAATGATACCTCGTGGCGACCAATCTGGTGGAAGATGTTGTTGAGGCGCTCCATCTGCGCCTTGTTGTGCGAGAGTATAGATGTCGTATAGCCGCGCTCATTGTTCCAGCGGATGTCATCCGCTAGCATCTCGAAGTTGCGGTTGAAGGCGGGTTGTGGCGCGGTGTTAAAGGTGATGGTGTGCGTAGCACGGCGCTCGCGGATGTTATCTCTCCACACCACGATGCTTGACTTCTCCAAATCCTTGAGCAGTATCTGGCGCGAGGTGACACGGCTCGCCAATGTGCGAGCCTCCTCCTTAGTCTCTGCCTGCTCCAAGACCTTTTTACGAACCTCGGCAACCTTGCGTAGCGCGAAGTCTCCGTCCGAAATCCACCATGTAGCACCTGCGGCGAAATTAGCGAGCGATACACGGCTGTCGTTCTCGCCATCACGCATGGTGTTGGCTACAATCTCAACGCTCTCGGGACGTTCGTGTGACAGCTGGCTCGAGATGTCGAAGCGGCGCAACGAGTCAATCTCATCGCCGAAGAAATCGACACGATAGGGCTTAGACTCAACGTACGAGAAGATATCGACGATACCTCCACGCACCGAGTATTGACCTGGTTCGTAGACAAAGTCTACGCGCTCGAAGCCATGCTCGATAAGCCAGTTTACAAGCGTGGTCTGCTTGAGTTTGTCTCCAACCTTGAGGTGTAGCGACAACTCCTCCAGCTCCACACGCTCTGCAACGCTCTCGGCCAGAGCCTCGGGGTATGTACAAATGGCAAGGAATCCCTCCTTGAAGTTGGTGATGGCATTAAGCGCTGAGGTGCGGCGCACCACGCCCTGGGCATCCTCGCTACCATAGGCTGCGGAGCGTTTATATCCCGATGAGAAGAACTCAACACGCTCTTCACCAAGCAGTTCATAGAGGTCATTGACAAGATATGCTGCGCTATCGCGGTCATCGGCCAGGAAGATGTGAATACCACCCATTCGCTCGACCGTACCCGCAGCATAAAGCGAATAGGCTCCGCCGACCATCTGCTCGAGATGGACGGTAGAGCCTAATGTTTCCAAACATTTTTGTAGCTCATTCGCCAGTTTGGAGTTGCGAACGAGACTCTTCAAATAATCCACGCTTCCTAAAGCTTAAACTCGTTATTAGTTACATTAGAAGCGATTTACCCTCTTTGTCAAGGTATGCGACGTCAATCATGCCGACACTCTGCTCGGTAGTGATCTTAATTCGCATCTTGTACTTTAACATCCAACGCATGCGGAGCGAAAATATTCCTTTGCGCAGATACGATTCAACATAGGGGCTTACCTTAAGGTTTACATAGCGACAACCCTTCTCGCCAAGGAGCTGAATCTGCTCCTCGATACTCTTCTCGAGGTGCATTGTAGGGCCGACCTTACCTGTGCCATGACATGTGGGACATACATCGGATGTCTCCTCCATGGCGATGGGGCGCACACGCTGACGTGTAATCTGCATGAGACCAAACTTGGTCAATGGCAAGATGGTGTGCTTAGCCTTGTCTGATGCCATCAGCTTCTGCATCTCCTCGTAGAGAGTCTGGCGGCTGGGTGCCTTGCGTAGGTCGATAAAGTCAATAATGACAATACCTCCCATATCTCGTAGGCGGAGCTGTCGTGCAATCTCCTTTGCTGCTGCAAGGTTTACCTCTAAGGCTGTCTGCTCCTGGTCGTCCTCGGCCTTGGTGCGGTTACCGGAGTTGACGTCTATGACGTGCATAGCCTCCGTGTGCTCGACAATGAGATATGCTCCACGGCGGAGCGATACGTACTTTGCAAATAACGACTTAATCTGTTTCGCGACGTCGAAGTTGTCGAAGATGGGCACTTTGCCTGTGTAGAGCTTCACCTTCTGCTCCATGTCGGGCTTGATGGCGTGAACGTAGCTCTTGATCTCGTTAAACATTGTCTCGTCGTCGACCGTAATCTGTGAGAACGTGTCGTTGAGCGAGTCGCGAATAATTGTATTTACACGGCTCATTTCGCTCATCAAGCGAGCGGGAGCCTCGCTCTTGCGCATTGCGGCAAGAGTCTTGTTCCATCTCTCAACAAGAGAGAGTATGTCTTGCATGATGTCGATGTCCTCGGCATCGGCAGCTGCCGTGCGGATGATGACACCGAAGTTCTGTGGTAGCACCTCCTGTGCAACCTTACGAAGTCGTTTCTTTGCAGCGTTCGAGCGTATCTTGTTCGATACAAACACCTTATTCGAGAATGGTACCAATACCACATTGCGTCCGGCGAGCGAAATATCTGCCGTGAGTCGTGGTCCCTTTGTCGAGATTGCCTCCTTGGCAATCTGCACCATAACCAAGTCGCCAGGCTTGAGGTGGTCTCCAATGCGACCCTCCTTCTCAAGCACGGGTTCAATCTTCATGCTCTCTACGCGCTGCTGGCGGCGGCCATTCTGGCTGCTGTGCACGATGCGCTCGAGCGAACGGTAGTTGGGACCCAAGTCGAGGTAGTGGATGAAGGCATCCTTCTCGTGACCTATGTTTACGAATGCTGCGTTCAGGCCGGGCATAATCTTGCGTACGCGACCAAGGTAGATGTCGCCTACCGAGAATCCCGTCTGACACTGCTCTGTGTTAAGCTCGACGAGCACCTTGTCTTCACATAGCGCTATCGAGACTTCGGTTGGAGTTACATTGATAATTAGTTCTCTGTTCATAATGATGCAATGTAATCCGTTGATTTTTACAGAAAGAGGTTGTCCGACGTTTGCTGGACAACCCCTCTCTTTAATGTCCTATAAGAGAAGACTACTTCTTCTTATGACGATTCTTGCGAAGACGCTTCTTACGCTTGTGCGTAGCCATCTTATGACGCTTGTGCTTCTTTCCGTTTGGCATAATCTTATAATATTAAATGGTTTGTAAAGACTACTTAACCTCACCTGCGAAGCTCTTAGCGGGCTTGAATGCAGGAATATTGTGCTCGGGGATAGTGATTGTAGTGTTCTTAGAGATGTTACGAGCAACCTTAGTAGCGCGCTTCTTGATGATGAAGCTACCAAAACCACGAAGATATACGTTCTCACCCTTGATCATTGCGCCCTTAACGCTCTCCATAAATGCCTCTACGATAGCCTGAACCTGGATCTTCTCGACACCAGTAGACTTCGCGATCTCGTTTACGATATCGGCCTTAGTCATAGTTGTAATCTGTTTATTTTAGTTTGTTTATAACAATATATATCTATTTTTTGCCCTTCCTATGGGGGATTTTTGCAAAAAATGTCCGCAAATATACGGCAACTTCGCTGAATTTGCAAGCAAAATCCGACTTTTTTATATTTGCAACGTGTTATTTTGCAAATAATAGGGAGATTTCAAGACCCTATTTGAACTGGTTAAGTGATGCTGCGAGTTGGGTAACTGCGTCGTCGAGACCCTTCTGGATTTTGCCTCCAATCATCATCTTCATCATCATATTGAGCTCGGCGTGCATAACCATTCTCACACGAGTATCCTTGGGTGCAACCTCCTTAAGCTGGATCCAGAATGCGAAGTCGAGAGGAATGCCGCCCTCGCCAGATACGAACTTAACGTGTTTGTTCTCAACGCGTTCAGCGATCTGCATGCAGACCTTCATGCCCTTAACCTTGAACGAACAGCTGTCGGGGGTAGCCTCCCACTCTTCTACCTTATCCTTGAGTGCTGCGCTGAACAAGTCCATACGCGAGATAAGCGGATAGATAAGCGATGCTGGGTGGTTAATCTGCTGCTGTATTGATTCGTATTTCTCCATGATATCAGAATTTTGGCCGCAAAGGTAGTCAAATTTATTGAATTTCAAAACGTCGCGCCGTGTCTGACAATATCTCAATTCTCACAATCATAGTGTCGTCAGGTAGCAGAGGCTCAATCTTTTCTGGCCACTCAACGAGGCACAAGTCGCCCGATGAGAGGTACTCCTCCGAGCCGAAGTCGAGGGCCTCTTCCACGCGCTCGATGCGGTACATGTCGAAGTGGTAGATTGTGTGCTCGCGACCCTCGTACTGGTTTACGATTGCGAAGGTGGGGCTTGTCACCGAGTCCTCGACGCCAAGGAGTGCTGCGATGCGGCTGATGAGCGTGGTCTTACCCGCACCCATGGGGGCGTCGAAGGCTACGACCGTGCGGCCGTTGAGTGAGTTGATGACAGCCTCGGCAACGGTGTCGAGCTCATCAAGGGAGTTGATTTCGATTATCTTGCTCATACTCTTCTATTTATTCTTTGGTTTAAGCACGGCGTAGGGGACTATCATCTCCTCCATTGATATGCCGCCATGCTGGAATGTGTTCTTATAATATCGTATATAACGGTTAGCGTCGTTATTGTAGACCAAGAAGTCGCGGTTGTAGGCGAAGATGTAGCTCGACGTAAGGCGTCCTGAAGGTAGCTGCACATCCTCGGGGCGTGTTACCTCATATACTTCGCGTGCGTTATACGCGAGGTTGCGACCAGTCTTGTAGCGCAAGTTTGCCGATGTCTCCTTGTCGCCTGTCACGCGCACAGGATTGTCTACACGTATTGTGCCGTGGTCGGAGGTTATGATAACCTTGTGACCGCGCTCCGAGAGGAGCTTTAGCAGGGTGTAGAGCTCCGAGTGCTCAAACCATGAGCGTGTGAGGGAGCGGAATGACGCCTCATCATCTGTAAGGTCGCGGATGATGTCGGTCTCGGTGCGGGCGTGCGAGAGGATGTCGAGGAAGTTGTAGATGATAACCGAGAAGTCAGCATCGTATATGTGCTGCATGTTATCAAGAAGTTTACGTCCCGCCTCGGGTCGAACGAGCTTGTCGAACGAAAGTTTGTACTTCTTACCTGCCTGTGTAATGAGTCTGCGTAAGAACTCCTCTTCATACATATTTTTGCCGCCATCCTCATTGTCGTTGAGCCACTTATCGGGCATCAGCTTATCAATTGCAAGGGGCATCAAACCAGCAAAGAGGGCGTTGCGAGCATACTGCGTTGCTGTGGGCAGGATGGCACAATAGAAGTCATCAGTTTCGATGTCGAAGAGGCCACGAAGCATGGGTGCTATGGTGCGCCATTGGTCGTAGCGCATGTTGTCGATAAGGAGCAGCGTTGTGTGCTCGGCACCATCCACCTCGGGGAAGATGCGGTGGCGCATCAACGTGTGCGACATAGTGGGTATCTCGTTGTCGTCGATGCGGCGATTTATCCAGTCGTAGTAGTTGCGGCGCACGAACTTCGAGAAGGCCTGATTTGCCTCATCCTTCTGGTAGGCGAGTACCTCGCGGATGCTCTTGTCGGAAGAGGTGGCAAGTTCGATCTCCCAGCCCACAACCTTGCGGTAGAGTTGTCCCCATTCGGTGAATGTTGAGGCTGACTGCTGCTGTGCTGCTATGCGTCCAAACTCGGAGCGATAGTCTGCCGTAGTCTGCTCTGTAACAAGCTGTTGTGAGTGTAGGTTCTTCTTTATTGAGAGGAGCACCTGATTGGGGTTCACGGGCTTGATGATGTAGTCGGCAATCTTCGAGCCGATGGCCTTATCCATGATGTTCTCCTCCTCGCTCTTTGTCACCATG
>JAFZGE010000186.1 GCA_017555545.1 Alistipes sp. | reverse complement strand
TTGATTGTTGTCGGCAAGACAGATATGAAGGAGGTAGAGGCGTTGGTTACGATGTACACCAAGCGCCTGAACCACTATGTTAAGTTCGCTATCACGACCCTTGCTGATGTGCGTAATACGAAGAACCTCTCGGCAGCTGAGCAGAAGCGCATGGAGGGTGAGGCAATCCTGCGCCTCGTTACCGACTCCGACCACCTTATGCTCCTCGACGAGCACGGCCTTGAGTTGCGCTCAATAGAGTTTGCCGACCTATTGCAGAAGCGCATGTCGGCGGGCACTAAGCGTCTGGTATTCGTTATTGGTGGCCCCTACGGCTTCTCGGATGCCGTATATCAGCGTGCCAATAGCAAGCTCTCGCTCTCGAAGATGACCTTCTCGCACCAGATTGTGCGCGCCATCTTCACCGAGCAGCTCTACCGCGCCTTCACCATCCTAAAAAACGAACCCTACCACCACGAGTAAGCAATACGCAAAGAGAGCGAGGTTTTTCACCTCGCTCTCTTTATTTTGCAACCACCCACAACTTTATGGGATTGAAGAAAAAGATCTAGTTTTAGGCTTGCGAAGCCCGAGAAAGCGGAGTTTACTATAGCGTAAATGAGTATTTCGAGGGCGAGCTCATTTGTTGTCAGAAGGCGTTAGATACAACGCTCGGCAAATTTCGAGGCGATGGGCTGTACTTTAGCGTACTGCCCATTGCTGAGATAATTTGTTGGCGGAAGTAGATGACGCCTTATCACGACAAAGAACGACAAAATAGACTTTTTATTCAATCACATCGGTGTTCCACTCGCCATCGGCATCCTCGTAGATAATCGCACGGCTATCGCCCTTAGACTTAAGGAGTTCGTAGGCCTTATAGAGGTTATAGCCATTGCCCGCCTTTTTGCCCAGCGAGAAGGCGATGATGCAGACATGATTCTGTGCGCGGTGGTACATTGTCTCAACACGGCGCAAATACTCATCCACCAACTCTGGAGCATTTGCTGGTGTGCCACCAAGCGCGCGGTTATCAGCCATTGAGGGCGATGTAACAGCGGCGCAGTCGATAACATAGATGCCCACCTTATCACAAATATCGTAGAACCAACGAGGCTGGGGATAGTCAGGCGTAAGGCAGTTTATGCCACGCTGCTTCAAAGCCTTAATCTCACGCTCTGTGGTCGCCTTATCTGCCGCTGCGTTATATGTCTCCTTCTTGAGTGTCAATGGTTTACCAAAAGCCGTGATGTCGCCACCCTCAGTGTAGCCATACTCAGCAAAGCCCACCTTCAAGGGGATATACTCCCAAAGGATACCGCTACGCTTCACATAGAGCGTAAGGTCATAGAGTTTTGGGTTTGCTGCAGTCCAGCGGTTGGGATTGGAGTGGTAGATATAGGGCTTAAAGCTCAAGGTGTCACGTGTGAACTTCTCCAATGCTAGGTCGTTAACACTATACTCCATAAGTTTGCCATCGGGAGCATAGATATCATAACCCACCTCGATAACCTCATCCGAAGAGAATGAGTTATCGACCAATACATCGAGCTTAAGCTGGGCGAAATGCTCCAACGAATCGGGCACAAGGCGAACATTGAAGTCGTAGACACCCAAGCGGCGCTGCGCGAAGATGTAGCAATTCTCAAACTGGGTGCGCTTGGGCATGGTCATACCCTCGGCGACAGCCTCCATATATGGCTCGTCGACAATAACGATGGCTACGATGTTCTTGCCCTGGTCAAGGTAGGACGAGATATATGTCTCGGTGGGCGTAAAGCGGTCAATAGCCTCAGTAATCTGCGCGCCATTCACGAAGATTGTGTAGTCGCCACCGATGTTCTCGGTGTGGAGATAGGCGTTATAGTCATTCCACGATGCGGGGACAACGATCTCCTGCTCGTATACGGCACGCACACTACCCTCGCCCTCGAACTGAAGCGTGGGGCGTAGGTCGATATATTTATCGTTATTTGTGCGGATATCGCTCTTGGCATCATTACGCTTATCGTAGCAAATAAACTCTGTGCGGCTGATTACGGCCTGCGCAAAAGCGCCATCGAGCGAGACAAAGAGTGCCAAAAAGGCGAATATGGGATAAAAAATGCTCTTTTTCATGGTTCTAATTTACGACAAAGATACAAAAAAGCGATAAGTGTGCAATCGTTTGTAAAAAAATTAGTAATTTTGTGACCTATTGTGACGTTATACCAACGGAACCAACATACGAAATAATATATAAACGATATAAGATTTATGAAACTTACACGTATCGCCGAGATCCTCAAGATGGAGGGCGACGGCAGAGAGATTACCGTAAAGGGTTGGGTAAGAACCAAGCGTGGCAACAAGAACGTAGCATTCATCGCGCTTAACGACGGTTCTTGCGTTGCTAACATTCAGGTTGTTGTAGACCTCGCAAAGATCGATGAGGCAGAGCTCAAGGGCGTAACCACAGGTGCTTGCTTGCGCGTTGATGGTACGCTCGTAGCATCACTCGGCCAGGGTCAGGGCGTAGAGGTTCAGGCGTCAAAGATTGAGATCTACGGCACAGCAGATCCCGAGACATACCCCTTGCAGAAGAAGGGTCACTCATTGGAGTTCTTGCGTGACATCGCATACTTGCGTCCTCGTACAAACACCTTCGGTGCAGTACTCCGCATCCGTCACGCTATGGCATTCGCCATCCACAAGTACTTCAACGACCGTGGCTTCTACTACTTGCACACTCCCCTTATCACCGCTTCAGACTGTGAGGGTGCTGGTGCAATGTTCAACGTATCGACACTCGATATGCAGAACCCTCCCCGCAACGAGGATGGTACAGTAGACTACACTCAGGACTTCTTCGGCAAGCACTGTAGCCTTACAGTATCTGGTCAGCTCGAGGGTGAGCTTGGTGCTTTGGCACTCGGTCAGATCTACACATTTGGTCCTACATTCCGTGCCGAGAACTCTAACACTCCTCGCCACTTGGCAGAGTTCTGGATGATCGAGCCCGAGATGGCATTCTACGAGTTGCAAGATGACATGGATCTCGCTGAGGACTTCCTCAAGTACCTCATCCGCTACGCTATGGAGAACTGCCGCGAGGACCTCGAGTTCATGAACAAGATGTGGGACAAGGGTCTCTTGGAGCGTCTTCAGTTCGTTTTGGACAACGACTTCGTACGCCTCGACTACACTGAGGGTATCGAGATCTTGAAGGCTTCAGGCAAGAAGTTCGAGTTCCCCTGCGAGTGGGGCTGCGACCTTCAGTCAGAGCACGAGCGCTACCTCGTTGAGGAGCACTTCAAGCGCCCTGTAATCCTCATCAACTATCCTAAGGAGATTAAGGCCTTCTATATGAAGCAGAACGAGGACGGCAAGACCGTTCGCGCTATGGACGTTTTGTTCCCCCAGATTGGCGAAATTATCGGTGGTTCGGAGCGTGAGGCCGACTTTGGCAAGCTTTGTGCAAGAGTAGACGAGTTGGGCATGAGCCGCAAGGAGCTTTGGTGGTACCTCGACACACGTCGTTGGGGTTCGGCGCCACACTCAGGTTTCGGCTTGGGCTTCGAGCGTCTGCTTCTCTTCGTGACAGGCATGGGCAACATTCGCGATGTTATTCCCTTCCCACGTACACCAAAGAACGCAGAGTTCTAAAGCAATATGCCTAATAAAACGGCCGGCCCAAGGCCGACCGTTTTTTATTTAGGAGATATAACAACGTAATATGGCAAACAGACTTCAACAGACCATCCAGCTGCAGACCAAGATTTCGCCGCAGCAGATACAGATGATTAAGCTACTCGAGCTCCCCGCGATGCAACTCGAGGAGCGCATCAAGCGTGAAATCGAGGAGAATATTGTCCTCGAGGAGGATGTTGAAGCACACAGCGAGGGCGATGATGCCCCCGAGAAGATCTCGGTGGATGAGTACCTCGGCAAGGAGGATGAGACACCCGCATACAAGGCGCGCGTCAATAACTTCTCGAAGGATGACAAGCAGCGACCCGTCTATATCACCGAGTCGCACTCGCTTGGCGAAACGCTCATAGAGCAGCTCCGCTTCCGCTCACTTAGCGAGGAGGAGCTTATCATAGCGGCATACATTGTCGGCAGCCTCGATGATGATGGCTACCTACGCCGCGACCTCATATCGCTCTCTGATGACCTCGCCTTCACGCGCGGCATGGATGTATCCGTAGAGGAAATAGAGCGCATCCTCGCCGTAGTTCAGGAGCTTGAGCCCGCAGGCATAGGTGCCCGCACATTGCAGGAGTGTCTGCTCTTGCAGATGCGCCGCCAGATGCTCGACACCAGCGCCAAGCATCTCGCACTCAAGATCGTTAGCTACCACTTCGAGGCATTCGCCAAGAAGCACTACGAGAAGCTCATAGCACGCCTCGGCACATCTGAGGAGGCCTTCCGCGAGGCTATAGAGTATATCCGCACGCTCTCGCCAAAGCCTGGCAACCTCCATGTGGAGGGCGGCATCGACACCACGCCATATATCACCCCCGACTTTGTGCTCGACACTACGGATGGCGAGTTGCGCCTTGCCATGAACTCGTCGAATATTCCCGAGGTGCGCATCTCGCGCCGCTATCGCGATATGATGCGCGACATGGTGGCTCCCGATGGCACTATTAAGGCGGAGGATAAGGAGGCAGTGCAGTTTGTTAAGTCGAAGATAGATTCGGCAAAGTGGTTTATCTCGGCCATCAAGCAGCGCCACGACACCCTTATGCGCACGATGCAGACAATCCTCGACTTCCAGCGCGAGTACTTCCAGGAGGGCGACAAGAGCAAGCTTAAACCAATGATTTTGAAGGATATCGCCGACCGCACAGAGCTCGACGTGTCGACCATATCGCGCGTGGTGAATAGCAAATATATTCAAACCCCCTTCGGCATCATACTCTTAAAATCGCTATTTTCGGAGGGTATGCAGACCACCTCAGGCGAGGAGGTTTCGAGCCACGAGATTAAGACCATCTTGCAGGAGTGTATCGACAATGAGGATAAGCGCCACCCGCTTACGGACGAGAACCTAATGGACATACTCAACGACAAGGGCTACCGCATAGCGCGCCGCACGGTGGCTAAGTATCGTGAGATGCTCGACATCCCCGTAGCACGCATGCGCAAGCAGATATAGGAGTTTAAGTGTAAAAATATAATAGGGACAACCGCAATGGCTGTCCCTATTGTTATTTATATATGTATCCGTTAGAAGCGGAAGCCAAGGGTTACGACGGCAATATGTCGCGATACCTTATCCTCAAAGATGCGGCTACCGAGATCATAGTCAGCATCATAAGCATCGGTAAAGTAGAATGTCTGATGCTTGGTATAGTTGGTAGTGCCATACTGGTACGCGAGGTCGAGGTAAACGGTGCGAGTGAACTTTAGACCGATACCCGCAGTCACATACTGCTGGCGTGTGGGGATGGTGTGACCCATGACCACATCCTCCCAACCATTGCGAAGGTTGTTACCGCTGTAGATATAACCCGCACGCACAGCCAAGAAGGGCAACAGATATGCCTCAGCACCTACACGCACGGTGTTACTACCCTTGAATACCATCTTTGTGACATCGGTATAATCGAGGCCATAGATAGGCGAATCCTTCAACTGAACAGACTGATACCAGCTGCGCTCGTAGTCTGCCGAGATGATCACTCTGCCACCAAGCGTGAAGGCTGTACCGAGCAAGAGGCGCGAAGGTGAGGTGTAGTTCCACGCGTTCTCACCAACATCCTCCCAGACGGGTGAGCCGACATTGAAGTAGGTATATCCATTCTTGTCGAGGCGGTAGTCATCGGGGTTGTTACCCGCGCTAAATGTCTGCGACCACATATCTGCGCCATATCTCAACGACGTGCTCATAAAGGTTGGTGTGTGGTATGCTATACCCACTCTCCACCACTTCACGGGGCGCACGGTAACACCCATCTTGAAGTTGATACCTGTACCCGAGAGGCGTGTGCGCTGCTCGTAGTTCATATACTCGAGCTGATAGGGCATATCATCGCCTGAAGGGTACTCGCCATTGGGATAGAAGTAGTTCTCGCCGTAGAATACGGTACGCTTGTAGTTGAGGCTCTGGATGCCAAGCGTTGCACCAACATATACAATGTCAGCGAAGTTCATACCCATGGTGAAGTCATACTCACCCAATGAGCCACGCACCTCTGTTGCAGAGTACTGGTCAATCTCAGCATATGGTGCGATGCGGTCGATATACCAACCCTCGCCATCCTTATTTGTGAGGCCATTCTTGTATGCCAAGGTAGCACCCCAATAGTATGGGTCGTTACCGAAGGGCATTGTGCCATCACTATTTGTCTGCAAGTTGTTGATGTTCGACATCGTGCAGAACAGATTCGCCATAGAGT
Source organism: Alistipes sp. (assembly GCA_017555545.1). GTDB lineage: Bacteria > Bacteroidota > Bacteroidia > Bacteroidales > Rikenellaceae > Alistipes. The sequence continues at coordinate 9,099 of JAFZGE010000186.1, read as the reverse complement.
TTACCGCAGAGTTTGCAATAGAGGCACTCATCGTGTTATAGTTGAAGTCGGCGATGCGGTTGTATACAACACCCATATTGAGGTTCGTAAGCGCACCTGTGCCACGATATACGCTAAACACACCTCCCACACTCGACATACCGAAGCGCTCGGAGTGATCCTTGAACTCCTGCTGACGCTTGGGGACACCCACATAGAAGGGATCGCTATTGGCGGTCTTCGACTTCGAGAACTGCATCATGGGCGAGAGACTAAAGTCGCTCTCGACGTACATACCTATACCTGCGGGGTTGAGCGTAGCCGACGTAAGGTCAGCGCCGAGGGCTGTAAAGGCGTTACCCATACCCATGCTTCGTGCCGTACCGTAGTTGTGCGACGTGAAGGATAGGTTCTGCAGGTCACCCCATGTCACGATATCGTTATCGAGGACAGTACCACCGAAGTCCTGTGCCGAGAGGCGTGGCGCAGCAAAGAGCGATAGCGCAGCCACCATTGTAAGTATGTAAAGACGTCTCATAATCAAACTAATAAAGCGTTTTTGTGAGTATTACGACAAGGAGTATGCCACACCAAGGGCATACTCCCTGAAGGATGCTATCTACGGCTGCTGCCACTTGATGAGCCACCGCTACGGAATGAACCAGATGATCCCGAAGAGCTTGAACGGCTGCTCGATGAAGAGGTTGAGCGCGATGATGATATCGAAGAACTTGAGCTGCGACTGCTTGACGAGCTTGAACCACTGCGATAATTCGATGATGACGATGACGAACTACTGCGGCTGCTCGACGATGATGAGCCTGAGCGGTAGTTTGAGTTCGATGAACTCTTGTTTGTTGAACTGCTCGATGAGCTCGATACTCTGCCGCCACTAGACTGTGAGCCTGAGCGTGTTGAAGAGCTCGATGAACTACCCTGACGGAAGTTGCTATTGCTGTTCGTTGAGCTGCCGTTCACCTTGCTACTCTGAACATTGCTCGATGAGCTTGAGCTTGTTCCGTTGTTGCGTGTAGAGCTGCTATTACTATTGTTGATAGTGCCCACGCGGAAGTTACCATTGCCGCTACTGCTGCTAGAGCCTGAGTTCGAGACATTTACACCATCGATACGTGTATCCGACACAACGTAGCTGTTGTTCTGGTTGGTGTTAGTCGTGGGGGTCAAGGTTGCACCATTGAAGCCCTGTGATGTCGAGCCACCATTTGTAGGACGCAAGTTCACGCGGTTGTCCGAAGAGCCGTAGTTACGGTTGCTTGTGGGCGATGTATAGCGATCACCTGTGTTCACGCGATTGCCATTCAAGTTACCTGGACCTGATGAAGCACCAGAGCCTGTAGTACCACCTGGGCGATAGTCGGGAGCGGGGTTATTGCCTGGCTTGTGACCTGGGTTATGACCTGGGCGGTGTGCTGGAGGCGCAGGCGCGGGGTGATAACCTGGGTGGTGAGAGTGATGGTGGTGGTGATGGTAGTATGGATCGTAGTAGCAACCATACCAGTACCAGTCGTAGTAGTAGGGGTTGTAGCAGATGTTCCAGTTCCAGTCGTACCACGAGTAGCGAGGATAGCCCCACATAGAGTAGTAGAATGGATCTACGCGATAGCTCCAACCATAGTTCCAAGGCGATGCGTAGAGGCCGTATGTTACGTTTGTAGCGCCCCACGAGCCGAACATCGATGTGATGTACTTAGGCTCTACCCATACCTGGTTACCCGATACCATCACGTTGTAGTATGATGGATCATACGCTGTAACGTAGTAGATCGAACTGCTATTTACGAGGTCGTAGTAGCTCGAGGGCATGTTGTATGTTGGCGACTGGAAGCCATAGAGACGGCGTGCGTATGCGCTCTGGTAGTCATCAGCCACAACGTTTGTGAACGAGGGCTGGTTGTTTATCGTTGCGTAATATGCAGCCTCTGCCTGTGCGGCATTAGCCTCCGCAAGGCGTGCCTCCCACTGTGCCTGACGTGCCTCAGCCTCGAGACGTTCTGCCTCGGCCTCAGCCTTAAGCTGCGCAGCAACCTCTGCACGGTTATTTGTCCTATAGAGATCGCTTGTTCCGTATGCCGACAAATTGAACATCGCCGTACATCCCGAGAGTGCGAGTGCCATCGCGACAATCGGCAATATTATAAGTGACCTTTTCATGACTATATATTTTAGTTGTTCATCCTTTGTTTTCGAGTTCAACAAACGAACGTGTTGACCCTCTCTTTATTACAAAGGTAATAAATTTTATCGTTGAGCATTGCAAAAATCCCGCAAAGCGCCATAAATTATGGGGTGAATCACCCAAAACGTGGGGCGAAATGACCTCTATTAGTGGGCATCAAGCCAGTTCGATGCGCTATTTACCTCAGCAATAAGGGGTACGCTGAGTGCCGCAACGCTCTCCATAGCCTCCTTAACTATGCGCTTCACGGCCTCGAGTTCGCTGTTGAGTGTGTCTATGACAACCTCATCGTGCACCTGCATAATCATCTTCGAGCGTATGCCTTCAGCCTCGAAGCGGCGATATATCTCAACCATCGCGAGCTTCATGATATCGGCCGCCGAGCCCTGAATGGGGGCATTTATGGCGTTGCGCTCGGCAAGACCACGCACCGTGCGATTCGAGGAGGTGATGTCGTGGAGCGTGCGTCGGCGACCAAACATGGTCTCGACATAACCCTCCGTCGTTGCCTTAGCCACAGCATCATCCATATACTTCTTTACGCCTGGATATGTCTCGAAGTAACTGGTTATAAGCTCCTTGGCATCGCGATTTGAGATATCAAGGCGCTGCGCCAAGCCAAATGCCGAGATGCCATAGATGATACCAAAATTCGCAGTCTTGGCGCTACGACGCTCATCGCTCGACACCTCCGCCACACCCTTGTTGTAGAGGCGTGCCGCAGTAGCCGCATGAATATCCTCACCCTGCTTGAAGGCCTCGATAAGCGCCTCATCGCCGCTGAGGTGCGCCATAAGGCGAAGCTCAATCTGCGAGTAGTCGGCAGCAACGAGCGTATGCTCCGCATCCGAAGCCACGAAGGCAGCACGAATGGGCTTACCCAAAGCATCGCGCACGGGGATGTTCTGCAAATTGGGGTTTGTAGAAGATAGGCGACCCGTAGCCGTAACCGCCTGATTATATGATGTATGTATTTTGCCCGTCTCCCTATTAACCAACTCGGGCAATGCCTCGACATAGGTCGAAAGGAGCTTCTTCACGCCACGGTACTCCAAGATCTTGCTCACGATGGGGAAGTCGTGCGCAAAGCCCTGCAAGTACTCCTCCTCGGTTGAAAACTGCTTGGTCTTGGTCATCTTGGGCTTATCCGTGATGCGCAACTTCGCAAAGAGCACCTCACCCAGCTGACGCGATGAGTTGATGTTGAGCGCGGGCTCATCTGCCAACTCGCGCACCTCGCTCTCAAGGCGCTGCAACATCTCGCGCAACTCAATAGCGTAGCGCGCCAAGGCGTCGCAATCGACCGTAACACCCGCCAACTCCATCGCCGCGAGCACATCGATCATCGGAGCCTCGATGTTGTGGTACAAGTCCAACATAGCCATCTTCTCCACCTCGGGGTAGAGAACATGCTTAAGGCGCAACGTAACATCGGCATCCTCAGCAGCATACTCCGCAACACGCTCTACGCCAACCATATCCATAGTCAACTGCTTTGCACCCTTGCCGATGAGTGTCTCAATCGAAATGGGCGAATAGTTGAGGTAACGCTCAGCCAGGAAGTCCATATTGTGGCGCGACTCGGAGTCGAGCAGGTAGTGCATAAGCATCGTATCGAGCTTCTTACCACGCACCGCAATGCCCAACTTCGCAAGCACCATAAGGTCATACTTTATGTTCTGACCAATCTTAGCAATCGCCTCATTCTCAAACAGAGGTCTTAATATAGCGGTATAGTCATCGCGGTTTGTATCGCCGAAGGGTACGTACCATGCCTTGAATGGCTCAGCAGCAAACGACATGCCCACAATGCGGCAAGTGTTGGGATCTACGCCCGTAGTCTCGGTGTCGAAGCAGAACTCGGCAAATGTTGAGAGATAGGCTACCAACTCCTGCAACTCGCTGATGTTGTTGATGATGCGGTAGTCATGCTTTGTTGTTGCGAGTGTAGCAAAGCCCTCAACCACAGCAACCTCCTCGACCTCTGCAACAGGCTCTGCAGGGGCTGCGGCAGGCGCATCAAACATCGCAAAAAGGTCACCCTGACCCTCCAACGAGGCACGACGCTTAGCCTCGGCCTTAGCGCGTGCTACCTCCTGGAGCTGTGTCTGTGGCTCTTGCTTGGGCGCAGCGGTCACGGGCTCTACGGGGGCTACATTCTCCAAGTCACGGAGGAACGAGGTGAAATTGAGCTCGAAATAGAGCTCCTTGAGGAGTGTATAGTTGGGCTGACACATCGTGAGCGCCGCCTCATCAAACTCGATGGGCGCATCCAAACGAATTGTTGTCAACTCCTTAGAGAAGAGCAGTTTATCGCCCCACTCCGCAATATTTTTACCTGTCTTGCCACCAATCTTATCGGCATTTGCGAGGATATTCTCGGCCGTGCCCCACTCTCTAACGAGTTTCGCAGCACCCTTCTCGCCAATGCCTGGCACACCTGGGATATTATCCGAGGCATCGCCCCACAACGCCAATACATCGCGCACCAACACAGGGTCGCTGAAGCCATACTTAGCCTCAATTGCCGCGCGGTCGGTTTGCACGATATCATCGCCCTTCTGGTTGTATATCACACACTTATCGTCAACAAGCTGACCATAGTCCTTATCGGGAGTCACCATGAACACGTCGTAGCCCGCAGCTGCGCCACGCTTTGCGAGTGTGCCGATGACATCATCCGCCTCGAAGCCCTGCACCTCGAGAATGGGTATGCACATCGCCTCCAACAGACGCTTCACATAGGGCACAGAGATCTTGATATCCTCGGGCGTGGGTGGGCGGTTAGCCTTGTACTCGGGGAATATCTCGCGGCGGAAACTACCCCCTGGGGGGTCGAATGCCACACCAATGAGGTCGGGCTTCTCGCGCTTCAGAAGGTCGCGCAAGAACTTAGTGAAGCCAAAGACCACCGAGGTGTTCATGCCGTCACGACTACGCATGGGGCGCCCCATAAAGGCATAGTAGTACTTGTATATCAACGCATAGGCATCTATCAGGAATAGGCGTCTACTCATCTTTGTGCGGGTGTTTAAGCAGGTTTAGAAGTTGTCCGAAGCAAACCACTCAGCGTATGATGTGGCAGTCTCGTGCAGGCGCAACGAGTATAGCTCAATCTCCTCTGGAAGCGCACCCAAGAGTCGCTCCGCAAAGTCGGCAAGCATATTCTCGCACGTAGGCTGATAGTCGGTGAGCACCACACGCGAGAAGTTGTAGCCCAGGTTCTGGCATACCTCCTCCGCCATGGGCGTGTTACGCATCATGAAGGCGTGGTCGAGGCGATTTACAATCTGCTCGTTTACGATACGCTTCAAGAGTCCGAAGTCCATCACCATGCCCATCTTTGGTGAGTCGGGATCGCTCTGTGGCTCGCCCTTGATTGTCACAAAGAGACGGTATGAGTGACCATGAATCTCGCGACAAAGGCCATCGTAGCCCTCCAACATGTGCGCTGCCTCGAAGGTAAACTCTTTGGTTAGTCTGATTACCGACATATATTTTCGTTTTTATTGTTAATCTTTTTATCTTACAAAGATACGCTATTTATTTGAATTTTCACACCTCTGCCCCTCAGTATTACAATATTTTACACTACCTTTGCGTATGTAAACAACAAAGATAGCTATGAAACGATATATTTTATTTGCCATTATGCTCCTTGTGACAACTGCGGCACACGCCGAGCTACCTCAAATCGCTGCACTTGGCAAGCAGGCCTCGAAACAGAAGGATGTGGAGCATATGAGCGTCGGTAGCTTTATGCTCGGCATGGCGGAGACGTTTGCCGAGAAGGAGCAGCGCGCCACATTTAAGATGCTGGATAACATAGAGATTATAGAGAGCCAAAACACGACCTATGCCCCTACGCTCGTGGCGCGTGCGAAGAGTATTGCAGAGGAGGTTGGCGCGGAGTATATTGGCGGCAAGGATGACGGCAAGGCACTCAACGAGTTGTATGGCATCAAGAAGGGCGATATTGTTACGGAGCTTATTATCATTACGCGCAACCACACGGGCGAGGCCTCGGTTGTGGTTATGTCGGGCAATATCTCGCTCTCACGTCTCGCAGAAATAGAGAAGATTAAGAGATAACATCCAATATAATCAGCACCACCACCCAATTTCACATCAGAAGGGGTTGGGCTTGGTCTATAGCAAAAGAAACCACCCAGGGATAGTACTTAAACGTACAGCCCTGGGTGGTTTACTTTTGTGATGGGTCGGAAATGACCCTTATCACGCAAAATTACTTAAGAACGCCGAGCTTCTTACCAACCTTAATAAAGGCCTCAACGCAACGGTCGAGCTGCTCAGTAGTGTGGCCTGCAGAAACCTGAACACGGATACGTGCCTGACCCTTTGGAACTACTGGGTAGTAGAAACCTGTTACGAATACACCCTCCTGCTGGAGCTCTGCTGCGAAGTCCTGAGAGAGCTTAGCATCGTAGAGCATAACTGCGCAGATAGCAGATACTGTAGGCTTGATGTCGAAGCCTGCAGCAACCATCTTTGAGCGGAAGTGCTCAACGTTAGCAACAAGCTGATCGTGAAGAGCATCGCTCTCCTCGAGCATCTTGAACATCTCGATAGAAGCACCTACTACTGCGGGTGGGAGTGAGTTAGAGAAGAGGTAAGGACGTGAACGCTGACGAAGCATGTCGATGATCTCCTTGCGGCCTGTTGTGAAGCCACCTACAGCACCACCAAATGCCTTACCGAGAGTACCTGTGAGGATATCTACCTTACCACGGAGGTCGTAGAGCTCAGTGATACCGCGACCAGTCTTACCAAGAACACCTGCAGAGTGGCACTCGTCAACCATTACGAGAGCGTCATACTTCTCTGCGAGCTCGCAAATCTTGTCAAGAGGAGCAGCGTTACCGTCCATAGAGAATACACCGTCAGTAACGATGATGCGGAAGCGCTGTGCCTGCGCCTGCTTCAAGCACTCCTCGAGCTCTGCCATGTCAGCATTAGCATAGCGGTAGCGCTGTGCCTTGCAGAGACGTACACCGTCGATGATAGATGCGTGGTTGAGGGCGTCAGAGATGATAGCATCCTCAGCTGTGAACAAAGGCTCGAATACACCGCCGTTAGCGTCGAAGCAAGCAGCGTAGAGGATAGTATCCTCAGTGCCGAAGTAGTCAGCGATAGCCTTCTCGAGCTGCTTGTGGATATCCTGGCAGCCACAGATGAAGCGTACTGAAGACATACCGAAGCCACGCTCATCGAGAGCCTTCTTTGCTGCGTCAACAAGACGCTGGTTGTCAGAGAGGCCGAGGTAGTTGTTAGCGCAGAAGTTCAAAACGGGGCGGTTAGCTACATCGATCTCGGCACGCTGTGGAGACTCGATGATACGCTCAGTCTTGTACAAACCGGCAGCCTTGATCTCTGCCAACTCATTCTGCAAATACTGCTGAAATTTTCCGTACATGGTCGTAAAGTTTTAGTTATTGTTGTTAAAAGATTATTCGAATTTTAAGCACATAGCCACAATCAACTACAAAGATACAAAACAATTCTTGAGTTTGGTAATAATAAGGCGATTTTTTTGTGGCTATGGCAGAAAAAAGAGAGAGGTGGCATAAAAGAGGATAGGGAGCTAAGGGGCAAAAGAGAGGTAAGAGAGAGAAGGAGAGATGCAGACAAGGGGGGTGTGAAGAGCTCTAAAGAGTTCAAGAAGGGTCTAAAAGGGAAGAAGGGAGTTTAAGGAGTTTAGGGAATTTAGGGAGCATACTGAGTTATCCGAGACACTACTCCCTAAATTCTATAATTTCTCTAAATTCCCTAATCACAACCGGTATTAGCACCGAGACCCTAATTTCTTGTCAGAAGGGGTTAGGTGTGACCTCGACATGAAAATAGCCAGGATGGGTAGTACTTGAAGTACGTCCCATTCTGGCTATTAATTGAGAGGTCGCAAATGCCCCCTTATCACAAGAAATTATTACTCTTCGTCGGTGTCAGTGTAAGCCTTCAAGAGCTTATCCTGTACGTCTGCAGGAACCTGCTCGTATGATGCAAACTGCATTGTGTATGTAGCAGCACCTGAAGTGAGTGATGACAAAGATGTTGAGTAGCGGTAGAGCTCTGCAAGAGGCACGCGTGCGTTGAGGCGGTCGAAGCCCTTATCAGACTCCATACCCATAATCATAGCACGGCGGTTCTGCAAGTCGCTCATCACAGCACCCATATACTCGCTTGGAGTGAGTACCTCTACGTTATAGATAGGCTCCATGATCTTAGGACCAGCGTTGCGGAATGCATCCTTGAACGCGTTACGGCCAGCAAGCTTAAATGAGAGCTCGTTTGAATCTACTGGGTGCATCTTACCGTAGTAAACAACTACGCGGATGTCACGAGCGTAAGAACCTGTCAATGGACCCTCATCCATCTTCTCCATGATACCCTTCAAGATAGCAGGCATGAAGCGTGTGTCGATAGCACCACCTACAACTGAGTTGTAGAACTGCAACTTACCACCCCATGGAAGATCGTACTCCTCCTTACCCTTGAGGCTGACAGCGATCTCCTGACCGTTAACCTTGTACTTAGTAGGCTCGGGCATACCCTCGTAGTAAGGCTCGATAACCATGTGTACCTCACCGAACTGACCAGAACCACCAGACTGCTTCTTGTGACGGTAGTCTGCCTGTGCTACCTTAGTGATAGTCTCACGATATGGGATCTTAGGTGCGAAGTACTCAATCTCCATCTTGTTCTCAGCAGAGAGACGCTGCTTGAGGATGTTCAAGTGGTGCTCACCCTGACCCTGGATGATAGTCTGCTTAAGCTCCTTAGAGTACTCTACAAGGATTGTAGGATCCTCGAACTTAGCGTCGTTCAAAAGCTTACCGAGCTTCTCCTCATCGTTCTGCTCCTTAGCCTTAACTGCTGCGCGGTAGCGAGGCTCAGGGAATACG
>JAFZGE010000025.1 GCA_017555545.1 Alistipes sp. | reverse complement strand
TCCAAGTCGAGCTCGAAGATTGACTCGGTTGAGCGCTCCTCACCGAAGATTTCGTCGTAAGCCTTTGATACCATCGCAGCCTTTGTGGTCTCGTTGGTGATGAGGAAGTAGGGGTTCTTGGTACCGGGACCTACCTCGGTCATCTGCTCGTTACGTTTCTCGTACTGCTCGATCATCTCGCGCTGCATGGGCTCGATTACAGAGTCGCAGTTCTCGATAGCCTTGGTGTAGTACTCCAATGCCTTAGCCGAGGGAGCCTCGAGTGCCTCTTCGTACTGTGTGAAGGCTGCACGCCAAAGGTTAACGTCGGCCATCATAGCATAAACAGCGTTGCGGTTGATGCGGCTGTAGTTGTAATCTTTGTAGGTGAAACCACCCTTCTTCATTACAAGGCCTGAAGCACGCTCAAGGTCAACCATGATGCTGTCGAGCACCTCCATGGGAGCGCGCTGGGGATAAATCATCTCCTGCTCGTCGGCATCCTTAGCCTCGAGTGCCAAGGGGATGTCGCGGAATGAACGTACGAGGTAGAAGTGGCAAAGTGCACGGAGTGCGTAAGCCTCACCCATTACAACCTCAAGGTCACCCTGTGTGAAGTCGGGATCCTCCTCCATTACGCCGGGAGCGTACTTGATGAGCATGTTACAATAGTTGATTGTCTGATAGAACACATCCCACTTGAACCAGTCGTTGGTCTCGAGAAGGTTGGCCTCGACAATGTATTTAAGGTCGGTTGAAGCGCTTGTACGTGTGATCATATTGTCGGCACGCAACTCGCCCCATATCATCATTCTCTTAATGGCGTCTGCTTTTACCATGTTCTTGTAACAGGTAGCCAACATACCATTAACGTCCTCTGCGGTTTTCCAATAGTTCTCCAAAATCACGGAGTTGGTAGGATAGATGGTCAAGTAGTCCGTACAAGATGTCATCAGCATTGAGCATCCGAGGACGGTTGCCATAACCGCTTTACCTAATATATTTTTTATTCTTTTCATATTTCGCTAATTTTAGAAACCTACTGTAAGACCAATTGTGTATGAACGTGAACGAGGTGTCTTAGACTGGTCCTCTGCACGTCCCCAACCTCCTAAACCAATCTCAGGATCGAGACCTGTATATTTAGACCAGAAGCAGAGGTTGTCTGCCGAAGCGTAGAGGTTCAAGGTCTGGAGACCGTAACGCTTCAACCAGTTGGGTTCGAAGTTGTAAGAGAGCTGGAGGTAAGAAAGACGCAAGTATGAAGCATCCTCTACGTAGCGGTCGCTACCCAACCAGTTGTAACCTGTGTTGTAGAGTGCACGAGGAATCTCGGTGATGTCACCCTCCTTACGCCAACGCCAGTTAACTGCGATGCTCTGGTTGTCGTTGGTGTGCATGTTCTCAACGCGCATACGTGCGGTGTTCATTACGTCGATATCGTAACGGTATGTGAAGTTAGCCTTCAAAGAGAGACGCTTGTACTGGAAGGTCAAACCGAAACCACCCTGTGCTTTGGGGTTTGAGTTACCAAGGTAAACAAGGTCGAGCTCGTTGATGTTACCGTCGAAGTTGATATCCTCGTAGATAGCGTCACCACCCTTGAATGTGTACGATGATGTACCTGTCTCGGTGTCGTAGTTGTAAACCATCTGCTTGGGAGTACCGTCAGCGTTGTAAACAACCTTGCCCTCTGCATCGTAAACGATGGGACATGTACCGTTGCGACCAGCTGCTGCCTCAGAGATAGCCTTCTCGACTTT
>JAFZGE010000185.1 GCA_017555545.1 Alistipes sp. | reverse complement strand
TCCGTGTGTAGTTACGCAAATCAAGACTGTCGAGAAGGATAGCTACGAGGCAGTTCAGATTGCCTATGACGACAAGAGTGAAAAGCACACCAGCAACAGTTTGTTAGGACACTTCAAGAAGGCCGGCACTACCCCCAAACGCAAGATGGCTGAATTCAAGGGTATGCCCGAAGTGAACCTTGGCGATACACTCACAGTGGATATGTTCACTGAGGAGGATTGGGTTGACGTAACCGGTATCTCTAAGGGTAAAGGTTTTCAGGGCGTTGTTAAGCGTCACGGTTTCGGTGGTGTAGGTGGTCAGACCCACGGTCAGCACAACCGTCAGCGTAAGCCGGGTTCGCTTGGTGCATCGTCGTATCCGTCGCGCGTCTTCAAGGGTAAGCGTTTGCCCGGCCAGATGGGTGGCGAGCAGGTTAAGGTTCTTAACCTCAAGGTAGTAAAGGTAATTCCCGAGAACAATCTTATCCTTGTTAAGGGTTCGGTTCCCGGGGCAAAAGGTGCTTATTTAACTATTGAGAAGTAGTATGGAATTAGCTGTATTGAACACACAAGGACAAGAGACAGGTCGTAAGGTAGTTCTGAACGACGCAGTCTTCGGTGTGGAGGCTAATGACCACGCTATCTACCTCGACGTAAAGCAGTATTTGGCTGATCAGCGTCAGGGTACTCACAAGGCGAAGCAGCGTAACGAGGTTGCTGGTTCGACTCGCAAGTTAAAGAGACAGAAGGGTACAGGTGGTGCTCGTTGCGGTAGCATCAAGTCGCCGTTGTTCCCGGGTGGCGGTCGCGTATTCGGTCCCGTACCTCGCGACTATAGCTTCAAACTCAACAAGAAGCTTAAGCAGCTCGCTCGCCGCAGCGCACTCACTTACAAGGCACAGGCAGGTGCAATCACCGTGGTAGAGGCAATCTCGATGGAGGCTCCCAAGACCAAGTCGGTAGTAGCACTGGCAGAGGCTTTGAAAGTATCGGACAAGAAGGTATTGCTGGTTTTGCCGGAATCGAACCTCAACCTTCAGCTCTCATGCCGCAACATCCCGTCGGTAAAGACTATCCTCGCTTCGAACCTCAACACTTACGAGGTGATGAACGCATCGGCGTTGGTAATGGTAGAGGGCGCAGAAAATGTATTGAATGTAATGTTAGCTTAAAAACGTAGAAAAATGGAAGTAATTATTAAGCCTATTTTGACCGAGAAGATGACGATTCAGGGCGAAAAACTGAACCGCTACGGTTTCATCGTTGACGTTAGAGCTAATAAGCTGCAGATCCGTAACGCTGTAGAGCAGATGTACAACGTAGCTGTTACAGATGTAAACACAGTGAATTATATGGGTAAGCTCAAGAGCCGCTACACAAAGGCTGGTCTTCTTGAGGGTCGCGCTAACAACTTCAAGAAGGCATTCGTTACCTTGAAGGATGGAGATAAGATTGATTTTTACAGTAATATCTAATAAGAGATGGCAGTAAGAAAGTTTAAGCCGGTAACTCCCGGTACAAGACATAAGATTATCGGTACGTTCGCGGAAGTAACCACGAACAAGCCCGAGAAGTCGTTGCTCAGCCCGAAGAAGAGCACAGGTGGACGTAACAACACCGGTAAGATGACCGTTCGCTACATTGGTGGTGGTCACAAGCAGATGTATCGTAACGTTGATTTCAAGCGCTCGAAGGATGGCATTGCTGCAACTGTAAAGACTATTGAGTACGATCCTAATCGTACAGCGCGCATTGCACTTGTTGTCTATGCAGACGGAGAGAAGAGCTACATCCTCGCTCCTAACGGACTTCAGGTAGGTCAGACTATCATGAGCGGTGCAGGCGTTGCACCCGAGGTGGGTAACACATTGTTCCTCAGCGAGATTCCGCTCGGTACAGTTATCCACGCTATCGAACTCTACCCCGGCCAGGGTGCTGCAATGGCACGTTCGGCTGGTTCGTATGCTCAGCTTTTGGCACGTGAGGGCAAGTTTGCTATCATCAAGTTGCCTTCAGGTGAGACTCGTATGGTACTCGTAACATGCCGTGCGACTGTAGGTGTTGTATCTAACGTAGATCACAACCTTGAGTCGTCAGGTAAGGCTGGTCGTAAGCGTTGGCTCGGTCGCCGTCCTCACAACCGT
>JAFZGE010000184.1 GCA_017555545.1 Alistipes sp. | reverse complement strand
CCACTCTCAAAGTAGAGCTGCATATCCGAGGTGTTGGTAATGCTTCGTAGGCTCTCAGAGGGGATGGTGACCTCGATATGGCAGTTCTGGTTGAGTGTTGAGATAACCTTGTTGGGGGCATCGTTGTCTTTAAAGATAGCGAAGGTGTCGTCTCTAAAATCAAATTTTAGATAGGGAAATACGCTCGTTGGTGCAGCGACCCTAATTATATCGCTATCTTCGTCGGTAATTGTGACGGTTGCGGGTAAGGTAGAGATAAACTCTTTAATCTCGGATTGGTGTATCTCGGCGGTGGTGTACGCAATAGTGTGGTTTTCAACTTGGCTTATGTTCACCACCTTTTGTGCTTGTGCTGTAGCCACAAAGCCGACTACTGACAACGCAATAAAAAATATCTTTCTCATAGTTGTAATTTCTTAAAATTTGTAGCTTACTCCTCTTTGTATATAATCTGCTCATAAACCGTAACCAATGAGCCGTTGGTGTCGAGACGGTAGATGCGCTTTGGGTCAGACCAAACGGCAGTGACGAGGTATATTTTGCCGTTTGCCTCCTCCTCCCATACATCGGCTGTGTCGCGCTCCGCTTTGAAGGCCTCGATAAACTCCTTGGCTAAGGCCTTGTCGTCGATCACCGTAAGTTCCGTTACGCGCTTTATAATTTCACCAGTCTCGCGGTCGCGCTTTACAGCTACGCGCAACCCCTGACCATACTTGTTGCTCTGCATGTCGCGCTTTAGGAGTGCCTCTATCCTCTCCTGTGCGCTGCACTCTGCGACGGCTGCCACAAGGAGTGCAACAATAAAAATTAATCGTTTCATTTTGTTAATCGTTTTATTTACAGCGCTGTATTGTTACTAAAAATTGGTATCTGCCCATGCTATAAGCTCGTTTGCCTCAAGCTCGATGAGCTCGGCACGAGCGAATAAATCCTCGATATCATCCTCGATAACTTCGATGTCATCGTAGCGTACACCCGCCTCGACAATGTAGCTACCCTCATATATATTATAGGTATGCATCTGAGGTTCAGTTTTGCCATTGGGTAGTAGCACAACCACTATGGCGGCACATGCTGCTGTCGCTGCCGCTATCCACCATTTGCGATGGAGCGTCATGCGAGGCTTAGGCTTTGCGGGTGCCTTCTGCTCGGGCATGCCAGCGGCATACCATGCAAACATCGCCTTGAGGTCGCTCCACTCCTCGGGTACATCTGCCGTAGCAAACCACTCGTATAACTCGCGCTCCTCGGTATTTGTCGTGCGACCCTCGAGGAACTTCTCTACGAGACTCTCTATGTAGTGTAGCTTATCCATTTTTGCGGTTTTTGAATTGTTCTAATATTGCTCGGCGTGCTCGACTGAGGTTTTGATATATGGCGTCGTGGCTCATCTTCACGAGGTCGGCTATCTCCTCGACATCCATGCCCTCAATGTGCTTCATGCGCAGTATCATCTGCTGCTTGTCTGGTAGAGCATCAATAGTGTGAAGTAGCTCCTCATATTGCTCATCCACTGGCGGCTCGTCGGAGACAGTTATGCGCTCATCGAGTGTCGTTGCGGGGTGGCGCTTCTCGTTGCGTAGGGTGTTTAGCGCCAGACGCTTCACCACCACCGTGGCGAGAGCCTCAATGCTGCGGTAGTCGTCGAGCTTGTCGCGCATGGCGTAGAGCTTGAGTAGTGCCTCCTGCACAATATCCTCGGCATCGGCCACGGCACCAAGGTATTGGCATGCTATGGCGAGGAGCTTTGGGCGAGTGCGCTCAACGAATATTTCGAACTCTCGGTTAGTCATTTTATTGTAATGCTTTCTACGCTTATGACACCAAAGTTCGCAATTTCTGACATAAGATGGAAGAAAAAAGTTGATTTTTTTTGAAGAGGTCGATGTAGAATTTGTTGTCAGAGGTTAGATGTGGACTTGATATGAAAAGTCTCGGATGGGCTGTACTTGTCGTACTGCTCAACCGAGACGATATAATTGAAGTTGTTTTTTTGATTTTAGTGAGGCAGGTTTAGTATATCTAAATAAGAAATCCCGAAGCAAAATTTAGCGTCAGAAGGGTTGCAGATGTGGACTTGACATGAAAAAACCTCGGATGGGCTGTACTTGTCGTACTGCCCATTCGAGGCTTTGATTGAAAGGCCGCAGATGCGCCCTTATCACGCTAAATTAAAGCTGGGGACCAGCTGCTACGAGTGCCTTACCCTCCTCGTTTGTTGTGAACTTAGCGAAGTTCTTAACGAAGCGGCCTGCGAGGTCCTCTGCACGCTTGTTCCACTCTGCTACGTCAGCATAAGTGTCGCGAGGATCGAGGATTGCGGGGTCTACGCCAGGAAGAGCTGTAGGCACCTTGAAGTCGAACATAGGAATCTGCTTTGTCTCAGCCTTGTCGATTGAACCATCGAGGATAGCATCGATGATACCACGTGTATCCTTGATTGAGATACGCTTGCCAGTACCGTTCCAACCAGTGTTAACAAGGTAAGCAGTTGCGCCAGATGCCTGCATACGCTTTACGAGCTCCTCACCATACTTTGTGGGGTGGAGTGAAAGGAACGCTGCACCGAAGCAAGCTGAGAATGTAGGAGTAGGCTCAGTGATACCACGCTCTGTACCTGCGAGCTTTGCAGTAAAGCCAGAGAGGAAGTAGTACTTAGTCT
>JAFZGE010000183.1 GCA_017555545.1 Alistipes sp. | reverse complement strand
CCACCTACTGAACGGTGACCCTTGATACCTACCATACCCTTCTCCTTAGCGAATGCCATGAACTCAGCCTCCAAAGCCTCCTTACCAGGAGCCATTACGAAGCAAACGTTCATCAAAGAGCGGTCCTCCTTAGCAGCAGTACCTACGAACATAGAGTTGCGGTCGATCTCGTTGTAGAGCAACTCAGCCTTCTCCTTGTTCATCTTGTACATAACCTCTACACCACCGAGCTCCTTAACCCACTTCAATGTCTGGTACATTACAAAGATAGGGAATACAGGAGGTGTGTTGTACATAGAACGGTTACGAGCCTCATCTGGGTAGTGTGTAGCGTAGTCAACCATTGACTGGAGCTTACGCTCTGACTGACCGAGAAGATCCTTGCAGATGATAACGAAAGTAACACCAGCAGGGCCTACGTTCTTCTGAGCACCACCGTAGATCATGCCATACTTCTTAACGTCGATAGGACGAGACATGATATCAGATGACATATCAGCAACCAAAGTTACGGGTGAGTCGATATCCTCGTGGATCTCAGTACCGTAGATAGTGTTGTTAGTAGTGATGTGGAAGTAGTCTACATCAGTAGGGATAGTGTAGTTCTTAGGAATGTAGCTGTAAGTCTTGTCCTCAGAAGAAGCAACGATCTCTACATCGCCATAGAACTTAGCCTCCTTAGCAGCCTTCTTAGCCCAAACACCAGTCTGCAAGTAAGCAGCCTTAGTCTTAAGAAGGTTAGCGGGAACCTGGAAGAACTGAGTTGATGCACCACCACCCACGAAGAAGATAGCATACTCCTCGGGGATGTTGAGAAGGTCACGCCAAAGCTGCTCAACCTCAGCCATTACGCGCTCCCAACCGGGAGTACGGTGTGAGATCTCAAGAATACCGATACCAGTGTTGTCGAAGTCACGGATAGCCTCGATAGCAGCCTCGATAGCCTGCTTGGGAAGTACGCAAGGACCTGCGTTGAAATTGTGTTTCATAAGTCTTTAAGTGTTTGAAAAGTTTTTATTTGGTATTAAAAATCCTTGTTTCCAATTCTCTGTGTGCAACTAAATCGACCCTCATTATGAGGAGTACATTTATAGTCACACAAAGATAGTCATTTTTTATGATTTGCAAAAATAAAACTGCAAAATTTTTACTTTCTCGCACTTTTGTCTCTCTTTTCTTAAAAAAAGAGCAGCAAACACCACCTTAAAAGCCCCCGAACCGCCCCCTACATATATAAATATGGTATTTTTAGAGGTCGGAGACCCAATTTTTCGGAGCGTTTATTTGCTATCTTCATTTTAGTTTGTAACTTTGCCGCATCATTCAAAGATGAGTATGAAAGTAGTAAACACAGTAGCTGAACTTAACGCAGCTTTAGCCCCCCTCAAGCGTGAGGGCGTAGGCTTTGTGCCCACAATGGGTGCACTACACGCAGGCCATCGCTCACTCGTGGAGCGTGCACGCCGTGAGAACGACACAGTAGTTGTCAGTGTATTCGTAAATCCAACACAGTTTAACGATAAGAACGACCTCAAAAACTACCCTCGCACTCCCGAGGCGGATTGTGCAATTCTTGAGGCCGCAGGTGCCGATATCGTATTTATGCCTACGGTGGAGGATATCTACCCCGAGCCCGACACACGTCAGTTCGACTTCGGTTTGGTAGACAAGGTAATGGAGGGTGCTACACGTCCTGGTCACTTCAATGGCGTGGCTCAGGTTGTAAGCCGTCTCTTTGCTCTTGTTAACCCCGCACGTGCATACTTCGGTGAGAAGGACTTCCAGCAGATTGCCGTAATCAAGGCGATGGTTGAGCAGCTCTCAATCGACGTAGAGATCGTTGAGTGTGTTATCGTTCGTGGCGAGGATGGTCTTGCACTCTCATCACGCAACGAGCTCCTTACTCCTGAGCACCGTGCTGCAGCACCCCACATCTACGCTACAATCAGCCAGTGTGCCGCAAAGATGGAGTCTAAGAGTCCCGCAGAACTTACTGAATGGGTAGTTGCGACAATCGACTCTAACCCCTTACTCAAGACCATCTACTTCGAGGCTGTGGATGCACGCACAATGCAGCGCGTTGAGAAGTGGAGCGACTCTGAACGTATTCAGGGTTGTTGCGCAGTACAGGCGGGCAACATTCGTCTTATTGACAACATCCGCATTAAGTAACCAAGCTAATCGACCCAAACTATGTTTATAGAGAGAATGAAATCGAAGATTCACCGTGTGCGTGTCACAGAGTCGAATCTTAACTATGTAGGTAGCATCACTATCGATGAGGATCTCATGGATGCAGCAGGTCTCATCGAGGGCGAGAAGGTGCAGATTGTGAATAACAACAACGGCGAGCGCATCGAGACATACGTTATCAAGGGTGAGCGTGGCAGCGGTTGCATCTGCCTCAATGGCGCAGCAGCACGCAAGACTGCAGTTGGCGACATCGTAATCATCATGGGCTACGGCTTTATGGACTTCGAGGAGGCTAAGACATTTCAGCCCAAGGTTGTCTTCCCCGACGAGCGCACAAACCGCCTACTTTAATCATAGTAACGCATATAGTAGAGGCTGTCTTCACACCGAGGACAGCCTCTTTTGTTCTTGTGCGTTTGGAGAATACCGAAACTATATCTATCTTTGTTAGAGTTCTCACAATTTATCACTATTTATACTACTATGAAAAGAGTAAAATTTGGATTCCTGGCTGCCGCAGCACTATTTTCGGTTGCTATCTTAGCATCGTGTCAGAATAACACCTCAGATAAGAGCGCTGAAATAGCGAAACTTGAGAAGATTGTCGCAGAAACTAACAAACAGTGCCCATATTATCTTATCGAGGAGATGACACTTGAGTGTTTTGAACTCAAGAACAACAACTTGGTATTTTGCTATGTCGTATCCGATGACCTATGGGTGGAGTTTGAACCCGTGAAGTCAATATTGGGAAATATGGACAAGGAGCTAAGGGAGGCTGTCATAGCGGAGATATTACCCGATTTTATCGCCTATGCCCAGATAGACGATGGCTTTGTTGAGATGTTGCGCATGTGTGTCGCAGCAGACTATGGTATAGCGACCAAGTATCGTCCAGCGTGGGGTGATGGATTCACAATGCAGCTGGCAGCGCCCAGGGAGCTAAGGGAAATCCTGGAGACCCTTGATAAATAAAATAAGGGATGTCGACTATTCTAAGCGACATCCCTTACTTATTTATATATTTCGATGACTACCCTATCTTCATTTTGCAGCAACTCATCTACCCTGCGCATCATCTTGCGCGATAGCACGGGACAACCGAAACTGCCAACCGTGGGGATTGGATAGATAGGATATGAGGTCGTGTGCTCCCAACCATGCAGCACAACACAGCGTGGACGGAGGTTTGAGTTCGAGGCATCGAGACCATCGAGGCGATAGGCAACACCATAGCGACCCATATAGCGTTCAGCAATGAGTGCTCGGCCAAGGGATGAGAGATGTGAACCATCATCGTTCGACACGCGTGCATATGCAGACCTCACATGTGATCTCTGCGCTCCGCTGCCGTGGCTTACGGGACATGAGAATATGGGTGCGTTTCGCTCCATATCCCACGCAATAAATCGGCGTCTGCCCGAATGGCGCGACAAGTCTACAAAGAGGGCTAAGTTAGTATTATACCCCTCCTTGCGACAAAACTCTCTAAGAGCCTCTGCACGCTCCGATACCCTACTCACCAAACTCATTCTTTAGCTGCTCAACAAGTTGTGGAAGACCCACTGCACCACGCTCTTTGATGTGTGTAAGTGGATTCTTTATTAGGCGAGTATCGGGCGTGCCAGGGTCAACGAGATAGATTGGCACCTGCTTGTCGCGCACATAGTAAACAAGCATAGCTGCGGGATATACTGCCAGCGACGTACCCACAACAACAAGAATATCTGCGTGCTCAACAATCTTGCATGCAGCATCAAACATCGGTACACTCTCACCAAAGAAGACGATATGTGGTCGCAATAACGCACCATCCTCGCCACGCGCATCAAGGTCTTGTTCCCAGCCTTCGTTGATGTCGTAGATAAGGTCGGGATTTTGCTCCGAGCGCAACTTCATAAGCTCGCCATGCAGATGCAACACACGTGATGATCCCGCCTGCTCGTGAAGGTTGTCGACATTCTGTGTTACGACACACACATCTGCCCACTCCTCCATAGAGGCGATAGCGCGGTGACCATCGTTAGGTTGTTTCGTGAGCGACTCTCTGCGACGCATATTATAGAATTCGATAACCTTTGCGCGGTTATTCTTGAGTGCCTCGGGGGTGCACACCTCCTCGATACGATAGTTCGCCCAGAGACCATCAGCATCGCGGAATGTAGCGATGCCGCTATCGGCGCTAACACCCGCACCAGTAAATACAACTATATTCTTTCGTGCCATACACAATAATTTTCTACAAATTTAAGAAAAATTCGCCATTACTATTCACATATGTAGAACAATTTTTGGAGACCACTTTGCAGATACGGTGCAAAATGCTACCTTTGCAACTAAATATCTGTTTGAAAATGAAAAAGCTACTTAAAAACCTCGGTATCTGGATCATCATAGCAATGATCATCGGTATCGTTGTAGGTATCTTCATGGGTGAGGATGCCTCTATCTTCAAGCCTCTAGGCGACTTCTTCATCCAGCTAATTAAGATGTTGGTTGTACCTTTGGTCTTTGTGTCTATCGTGAGTGGCGCCGCAGCCCTCGGCGAGACAAAGTCGGCAGGTTTGGTTGGTGGACTTAGCATCGGTTATATGATGATTACCACCGTGATTTCTATCTCCGTAGCCTTGATGCTTGGCGCAATCTTCCAGCCAGGTGCAAATGTTGCAGCTGATGGCATGACGGCAATCGCTCAGGCTGGTGAGGCAGCAGCAGAGAGTGCTGCACCCGCAACCGCAGGCTTCTGGGATACTGTAATCGGCATGATCCCCGCAAACCCCATTGAGGCATTGTCTACAGGCAACATCCTCCAGATTATCATCTTCGGACTCTTCTTTGGCTTCGGTATCTCGGCACTTGCAGCAGAGAAGCGTCGCATGTTGACCAATGGTCTTAACAACATCCTCGAGGCACTTATCTGGTGCATTGGCAAGGTGATGTACGTAGCACCATTCGGTGTATTCGGTCTTATCGCTGATGCTACGGGTACATTTGGCTTCGATATCCTTATGCAGGTAGCAAACGTATTGTGGCTCGACCTTATCGCCGTGGCAATCATCGGTTTGGGTCTCTACCCATTGACCGTAGCATTACTTTCACGCGTATCGCTCAAGAGTTACTTCCGTGAGATGATTAAGCCCCAGATCGTGTCATTCTCTACGGCCTCATCACTCGCTACGCTTCCCGTAAACATGGAGGCGTGTGACAGAATGGGTATTTCGAAGCAGACATCTGGCTTTGTACTCCCATTGGGTGCTACAATCAACATGTCGGGCAACGCAATCTACTACGCACTTCTTGCGACATTCTTCGCACAGCTCTACGGCATCGACCTCGGCATGACTGAGTACGTATCAATCACTATTGTCTGCGCACTTGGTGCTATCGGTCAGGCGGGCGTTCCAGGTCCTACACTCCTCGCTGCTGCGGTGCTCGTGGCTGCGGGTATTCCTTTGGAGGGCCTCCCACTGTTCTACGCCCTCGATCGTATCTTCGATATGATTCGCACTACGCTCAACATCACTGGCGATGCTGCTTGTGCAGCCGTTGTAGATCGCTTCGTGAAGAGATAATATATGGTATGGTGTTTGTTCATAGGCAGGGGTATAATACCTTTAGCCTATGAAACGAACACTTGCATTCACTATTTCTGTTATTGCACTCCTTGTCGTTGGTTTCACCATCGCAAGTGATGCACAAGAGACTCAATCAACAAGTAAGGACACTCGTCAAGCAAAACATGAGGCACGACAACAGCAGCGTGCACAGCGCCTGGCGGAGTATCAACAACATCTCGACTCTGTAGTCCTCTCGCGCAACTATCGTTTTGTGCCCCAGACAATGCAACAACTCCCCGCGGGCATAATGCGCAATCTTCAAAATCCCTGCTACGAAATAGAGGTATGGCCTGAAGCCGTAGATGTCTGCATTCCATTCCTTAAGGGGTACACGCCACCCTATTACCTGGTTATCTACAATTATGTTCTGCCAAGCGTTATGGGTTACACCGCCGAGCAGACCGATTATGGCTGGCATGTGACATTCCAAAGCACGATGTTCTCGGCAACCACCTTCACATTCACGTTTGAGATATATACACACTATGGAGGTGCTACGCTGACCATATCATCGCCTTTCTACAATAGCGTGCAGTACACGGGTAACATATTCGGAATTTAGATAACAACACATAAAAAGAATGAGCCGACACTCCTTAAAGTGCGGCTCACTCTTTTTTATCTATACGTCACTACATCTTCACGCAACGTACCGACATTGCATTTGCGCGCTGCATGGAGCGTGCAGTCTCGATGCCATTCCATGTGCGGGTGTTGCTATTGAGGTTGAAGTACAACGCCTTGGCATTGTCACCATCTGTAGATGTTGTCCAGTAGTAACCCGACCAGGGCACAGGACAATCGTAGTTAACGTTCATATTGTCGAGGCGACCATCGAGGTAGTTGCGGCGACCAGCAGCCGAGAAGAAGTGCTTATCGCCAGTCGCTGTATACTCAAGCCACCAACCATACATCTTCTGAGCGTCCTCCCATGGCATAGCGTCATCATTTGCTGCAATGGTCAAAGACTCGAATAGAGAGCTGTCGGGAAGACACCAGCCCGCAGGACATGGATCGTTATCAGTCTTTGATGTTGCGCTCCACAATGTGTCATCGTGGCCGTTACTGAGCCAGTCGAAGGCATTATCGGGGTTGCCGATGATGATGCTCAAGGGGTTAGTCGTAGTCCACTCGATGCTACCACCCTCGCTCGACTCAACATAACGCAATGTTGTAGAGAAGTTCTCAAAATCGTAGATTACATCATCGTAGTTGAGATTGAAGTTCCAGGTGTCAGAGCCAGGGATAGGATCCTTGCGACCCCACTGATAGAGCACACCGTATGACTGGTATATAGCATCGTGGTCTGTGTCACCCTCGTTATTAGTGCTTGCACCGAGGTTGAAGTTCATCATGGTCTTACCACCAAGCGTAAAGGTGTTCTCTGCTGACATTGGATCACTATTTGTCACCCATATGTGCCAGCTCCAGATGAGATTACCGTTGATGTCATACGCACCGATAACGGCGTTGCCAGGAACAACCTTCTTATTATCCTCATGCTCCTTGTCATTAGACTTAGGTGCTACGTAGAATACACCCTTGCCATTGCGGATATCGAGATACTTTACGATATCCTTGTTCGACTGCCACACAACCTTAATCTTTGCTGTAGCAAGCTCCACAGAACCATTGCCACCACGAGTGTGGTCAAAAATGTAGCGTGTCTTGGGCTTACAAGCAACATAGCAGTTGGCAGGAGCGTCGGTGAAGTCTACCTCATTGGGGATGATAGCGAGCTGGATGCTCACGCTCTTGGTGTTGCCTGTAGGGGTATAACCCTTGAGTGTGAGTGTACCGCTCTCTACCTCATCGTTGTCGAATGATGAAGGCGCTGTAACGGTGATAGTCGCGGTGTACATGTTGATGTCATCGACAGTCCAACCCGTAGGCACGGTTGTTGGCTCCAATGATGTGATGTTGCTACTGTCAAAGGTTGTTGAGCCTGTCTCGCCTGGCATAGAGACCAAGATGCTCTTTGAGGGGACATCGAGGCTCTTTGTCTCATCCTTGCTGCACGATGTCGTGATGCCAGCAAAAGCGAGTATCGCAACAATGTAAATATGAAATCTCTTCATACGGTTTTATATACTTTTATTCGTTTAATTCAATCTCAATAATATCAATCTTCGCAGATGTGTTCTCCGCAATGTGAGAAACGAGAATCTCCACCTCATCGCGGTTGTCGAACGTGCCCAACACAAAGCCATTAGCCTCCTTGGATACACTCTGGCGTGGTGCCTCGGTGCTAATGACTGTGCGAACATCCTCGCTAAGAGCATCTGCAGATATCTTTATCATGTAGCGCTTGCCCGATACGGGGATTACGACACTACCGTCGTTATCGCGCTCTACGACAGTCACATTTACCATAGCGCCATTCTGCCAACGACAAATCTCGGGCGCCTTGAATCCCTTCTCCTGAAGGAAGAGCTGCGCCTCATCTGCCTCGTGGCGTGTAGCAAAACCACCAGCATAATATACGTAGTAACCCTCCTCGTTGCGAGTGATATAGAGTGGCTGAACACCCTTGAAGAGTGTCATAGGCTGCTTGTTGCGGAACTCACCGAGCAAGATGCGGTAGATGGTACCACGCTCATATACCTTGAGATCGGGAATGGGATTTGTATCCTTGTAGAAGTTAGTGCGACCAATAGCAATGGGCTGGAAGTCGATAAAGAGACGACGCTCAAGAGTCAAAGGTTCAAGGCGGTATTCAATCTGACGTGGCTCGCGCTGGAGCATAGCGATAGAATCTGCAGACTCCTCAAGACCCATTGTGCGGGCGAACGCATGCTCAAAGTTACGCAATGTGGGGCGTCCCAAGGCGTAGTGCATCAAGGCATCCGCAGCGTAGTAGCCCGCCTCGCGTGAACACTCACGGCGCATATCGGCAAACTCTGCCGATGAGTTATCCAAAAGATCGTAGTGACGATCGCGCTCGAGGATATAGCCGTAAGCATAGTACTTAGTATCAAGAATATGATTCCAGCGGCTCTCAATGGTCGCAGCCTTAGCCTCCGCGTCATCCTTGAGCTGTGCAAACTCGGCGAACAACTCCTCAGCCTCAGTCTCGCTATCTGTAGTGCGGTAGCTTTCCGCAACGCTAATCATGCGATTGTAGATTGCGGTGTACTCATCCACGAGGTTATCCATAGCAGCATCCTCGGTGTGTGCATCGAGCAACTCGGCATAGTCCTCAGCATAGAGCACATCCTTGATGCAATGGTTGTCGATAAGGTTTCGGTAGAGAGGCAATACAACAGTCTCCTCCACAACCTCCTCGGGAGTCTCCTCCTCGATGGGAGCATTCATCTGTGCGAGTACCCACTCCTGCTCCAACTCGTTGATGCGCGCAATGATATCGCCACGCATGGTGCGGATATCGAAGATCTGCTGCTCAAGTTCGAGGATGCGGTCGCTGAATCGGCTATAGTCTTCAGAAGTTGGTGTCAAGCCCTCATTGGTGAGGCTATCTGTATACATGCGAAATCTATCGCGAGCCTCGCTCATGACCAAAGCCACAGAGTCCTCCTTCTTTACGAGTTCTCTGTCACCACGCTGCAACTCAACATACTCTGGGTTGACGTTAAGTTCATCAATGGGGTCTTGCCATGTGTTTATGGCCAGCGCCGAGAGAGTCGATGCTAGCAATAGTGAGACTATGTATATTACCCTTTTCATATCTTCGTTATCTCCTTTATTTCATAGTTTTACGCCACCCTATCTCCATGAACGGATGAAGAGCAACTGAATAAATCCAAAAATCTCCAAACGGCCAATGAGCATAAGCAGTGTAGAGTTAAACTTCAATACTGCTGGTAGCTCAGCAAAGTTATTCATAGAGCCAACCTCACCAAAGCCTGGGCCTACGTTGCTGACGCACGAAATGGCTGCGGTAATAGAGCTTATGATGTCTAGACCAAATGTCGTATATACAATTGTACCAAGCAACACGGTCATGATATAGGCTACGATAAATGTCATCACAAGGCTCTGCACGCCCTCATCCTGCACCGCACCATCAACCTTTGTGCGTATCACAGCGTTTGGGTGAAGCTGTATCTTCATGCGGTTGCGGATAACCTTCGTTGCGATGAGCACGCGGTCAACCTTCATACCACCCGATGTAGAACCAGCACAACCACAGACCACCGAGAGCAAAATCAACAATATCACAGCAAGCGGAGTCCATGTGTTGGTGTCTGCCGTAGCAAATCCCGATGTTGTTGTGATGCTAACAACCTGGAATGCCGAGTGACGTATCGACTCGCCCCAGTTGTCGTAGACGCCCTCCGCCAAGAGGCTAAACGACATTGCCAGAGCAAAAATAGTCATCATGCCTATAAAAGCACGAACGACCTCCGAGCGGAAAATATTGTTTTTGCGACCCGTCATAGTGGCATATAGTATGCCGAAGTGGATCGCGGCAAGTGTCATCGCCACGATAAGAATACCCTCAATCAGCGGACTATCCCAGAAGCCAATCGACAGGTTTTTGGTGCTAAAACCACATGTTGCACATGCCGACATCGCCTGTGTAGTAGCATCAAACCATGTCATGCCCGCCAACTTGAGCGATAGCGTAGTAATCGCGGTGAGACCAACGTAGACCATGGTAAGGATGCGGATGATGACTCTCGAGCGGTAGTGGAAGTTATCCTTAGCAATTGTCGAGAGTTCCACATTTGAGAGCATATGACGGCTACGACCCATTGATGGGAGGATGACCAAGGCAAACATCACAACGCCCACACCACCGATCCATGCAGAAGCGGCGCGCCAGAAGAGCATGCCACGAGGCAAAAACTCAATGTCATTAAGGATGGATGAGCCTGTTGTTGTGAAACCCGACACACTCTCAAACCATGCGTTGATGGGGGTAAACTCTCCGCCCCAAATCAAATATGGGAATGTGCCCACGATACACGCCACAAGCCATGAGCCTACAACGATGGCGTAACCCTCTTTAATCTTGATATCCTCAGCCTTCTGAGCGAAGATGAGGGGGAAGAAACCCAACAACGAGGTCAGGAATGATGACAGAAGCAAGGGGTAGAATGCCGAGTCGTAGTCGTTGACCATCGAGACGATGGCCGACAACAGCATGAATGCCGCAATGAATTGCAGCACCATACCAATATAACGTATCACGGCGTGTATTCGCATAACTACCCTACTCTATCGTGTTTTTCGACTGTTTATTAACGAGTTGCGCAATGCGGTCACGCAACGCCACCATCTCATCGCGACAAGGGATCTCACCGTCAAAAGGCTTCTTATATGTGAGGTGGTCGCCGAGACTGCGGTTGATGCGCAAGATGGGGCGTACGTAGTAGTGGTTCACAAAGTAGTGGAACATGACAACGATAACCATCATCACCATCAACGAGATGAACACGGGAGTTACGGCGCGACGTGCTGTGTGGCTGAGGTTGTTTACCTCGGGGCCCAAGGTGTTGTGCGCACCTGTCATATACTCCGTGATATGCTGAGTAGTCATCTCATACTCCGGCAAATACTCCTTAACGTACCACTCATGAGTTGTTGGAGCAACTGCGAGACTATCCAAAAGCGAAATGGCGATAGCGCGGTGCACCTCACCATTGATGTATGAGCGTGCAAGGTTGTTAACGCGGCTTGTTACAACAACAAGGCTATCTGCCGCCTCGGGTGTCTCCGTCTTCTGCATCTTGCGCTGAGCAAGAGCTGTAGAGTGTTCTAGGTGTGAGATAGACTCCTCGCAGCGAGTGCTGTGCTTCTTGATATCATCAAACTTGCCACTCGCAACCGCAAGTGTAATCATCACGTCATTCTGCTCGTTGAGTGCTGTAAGCATGCTGCCTGCAAGGTCAACATTCTCCTTGCTCGCAAGAAGGATATCCTCCGTATCCTTACTTACGCGCTCAAGTTCCAATAGCGAGATGGCACCCGAAACAAAGAGCAATAAAAGTAGGCTCATGAATGCCACCCTCATACGGCGAGTGATGGTACGGATGCTGAATATATTTTTGAGTAGTTTTATCACAATGCTACAAATTTGCTATAGTGTTAACCCGACAAAAGTAACACTTTTGTGTTAATTTTCCAAAATTTACCTTATCAATGTCGCACATACATCGCCATTAGCATCGATGCTGTCCAGACGCACACGGCAAATGTTATTCACAGCCTTCTCATCAAATGGTGTAGATACACGTAGATAATTATCTGTATATCCATACATTACACCATTGTGGTTAGTACTCTCGAACAACACATCACGCTCTGAGCCAATAAACCTCTCCGCGAAGGCACGATTTAGCTTTGCAGAGAGTTCCTCAAGGCGTGAAACACGCTCCGTTGAGATTCGCGACTGCACCTTGCCTGGCATATCGACTGCGGGAGTGCCTGGACGCTCCGAGAATGGGAAGATATGTAAGAAAGATGCACCAACCTCCTCAAGAAGGTTGTATGTCTCCATAAACTCCTCCTCGCCCTCGCCAGGGAAACCTACGATAACATCGACACCGAGGAACGAATCGGGCATAAGCTCGCGAATCTTCGCGATACGCTCACGATAGCGCTCAGCAGTATAGCGACGACGCATGAGTCCAAGGATGCGTGTTGAACCACTCTGCAGGGGAATGTGGAAGTGAGGAACAAATTTAGGTGACTGGGCGCAAAACTCTATAATTTCATCAGTTATGAGGTTAGGCTCGATGCTCGAAATGCGGTAGCGTTCGATGCCTTCAACCTTGTTCAATTCGCGCAATAAATCGATGAAACTCTCACCTGTTGTGCGACCAAAATCACCCGTGTTAATGCCCGTGATAACTATCTCCTTCTGACCCGCTGCGGCAATCTCCTTAGCCTCGGCAACAATATCTGCGATGGGAATGTTTCTGCTTGAGCCACGAGCATAGTGTATGGTGCAATATGCGCACTTGTAGTCGCAACCATCCTGCACCTTCAAAAACGAACGTGTGCGGTCGCCCGAAGAGTAGGCTGCAAAGAAGCGAGTGAGGTTCTCAACAGAGCAGCTGTAGACCTCAGCTTTGCCCCTCTCCTTAAGTTCAACCACTCGTTTATATAAATCGCCCTTATCATTGTTGCTCAATACAATATCTACGCCCTCAATAGCAGCGATTGCCTCAGGTTTAAGCTGTGCATAACAACCCGTCACAGCAATGATTGCATTGGGGTTGCGACGGTGTATTTTGCGTATGATATTACGACACTTCTTGTCGGCATGTTCCGTAACCGAGCAGCTGTTAATCACAGCCACATCTGTAGGCTCCGATGGCTCGACACGTCGGTATCCGCCACGCTCAAATTCGCGTGCCAAAGTTGACGACTCCGAAAAGTTGAGCTTACAGCCCAAAGTGTGAAAACTAACCCTCTTCTCTTGCATAAAAAATATTTTTACAATTTCATTGTAACCCTCATTTGAGCCACTTTCATTGTGCGAAGTTACAAAAAGTTAAGATAAAGTGAAAAAAGATTTCGTTGTTACGCGAAAAAAAAGTACATTTGCGGGATTTATTTATAAAAAAGAGAATGATTAGCGTATTTGAGGATATCATGACCTATGAGCATCTCGCCGATGCCTTCGTAGCGTGTCTACTCTCTGCCATCACGTGTGGCATTGTGGGTAGCTACGTCGTGGCACGTCGCATGGTATTTCTCAGCGGTGGCATCACCCACGCATCATTCGGCGGCTTGGGTTTGGCAATATATGCTGGCTTCAATCCTCTTGTTGGCGCACTACTCTTTGCATCGGTTGCTTCGGTTGGCGTGGAGTTCGCATCGCGTCGTGGCCGCATAAGAGAGGACTCCGCCATAGGCATCATCTGGTCGGTGGGTATGGCTTTGGGTGCACTCTTTATGTCGCTCACACCAGGCTATGCCGTAGAACTACCCAGTTACCTCTTTGGTAGCATATCGCTTGTCGATGGTGGTGATATAAAGTGGCTAGCAGCGCTGATGGTAGTCGTTGTGGCGGGAGCGCTGCTTCTTGGTCGCAAGATTATGTATGTGACATTCGATGAGGAGTATGCCCGTAGTCAGGGTCTCCCCGTATCGCTTATCGCCTACATTATGTCGGTTGTGGTGGCAATCACGATTGTGCTATCGATCAAAGTTATGGGCATCGTGCTACTGATGTCACTTGTGACAATACCCACGGTTGTGGCAAACACCCTCACAAAGGATTATCGCACAATCACCCTACTCGCGGTCATTACGGCGCTTGTATGCAATGTTGCGGGCTTTGTGATGAGCTATGAAATTGAACTACCCAATGGCGGAGGCATCCCCACGGGTAGCTGCATAATATTCCTTCTCTCGGTGGCGTTGCTCCTTGTAAAACTCTTCGACATGATACGTCGCAGAGCGCACAAGAGCGTTGCGAGAGTATAGGCTTTGGAAATTAAGTATATGAAGAATAGTAATAGTACCATACTCTCGCTGTTGGCGTTGCCTCTGCTCGGATGGTTCACACACCTCGCCGCAGCGAAACTCTACGACCTCATAGATTTGTCGTGGGGCACTATAACCATACCGCTATGGATTGCCATAGCGCTCATCATTATCTCAATGATGATGGTGCGTGTGCACCGCCTCGTTATCAAGGCATACATCGGTCCCTTGGCAGCGACATTCTTTATTGTGCTCTTCATCCTGATGATGAACTTTGTGTGGCGATACATCGATGAGCTCACGGGTAAGGGTCTCGACTTTTTCACGATAGCTGAGCTGGTGGTGTGTGCTACTGCGAACATGGTACCTCTAGGTCTTCCTCTTGCGCTGTTGCTATCATCTATCATGGCGTTGGGCAACTTGGGCGAGCACTACGAGCTTCTTGCGATGAAGTCCTCGGGAATGTCCATTATGCGCATCCTGCAGCCACTTATTATCATCGTGGGACTCATCTCCGTATTCAGTTTCTACCTTACAAATAGCATCGTGCCCGCGGCAAATGCCCGCATGTATGAGATTCTGTTCGACATCCGTGAACAGAGGCAGGAACTCCAGTTCCAGGACGGCATGTTCTTTAACGGCCTTCCCGACATGAGCATCCGTGTGGAGCATCAGGATCCCAAGTCCAAGGAGCTTAGCGATGTGCTTATCTTCGATACACGAAGCACTAATGGCGATATGACAACTACGGTTGCTGAGTCGGGCTATATCCGCATGTCCGAGGATAAGGGCTATCTCTATGTAACACTACACAATGGTCGCACGTATGAGCATACGCGAAGCAGCCAATGGTATGACAAGAATAGCATCCGTATCCACGAGTTCTCGCGCCAGGATGCCACTATCCCTGTAGACAAGGTTGGTCGCCCTAGTGGCGATATGTCGCGTGAGTTTACCGAGTCGCGCACACGAAATATGAGCGGCTTGGAGGAGTTGATGGACTCGCTCCAGATTCAGATTGAGCATTACAATGTGGTGAGCCTTACGCCCACGGTGAAGCGTCAGATATTCGTGCGCGATACCACCATCTTCCCCGATGACAGCTTGCACATCGACCGCAGCGCCTTTACACCAATCAACTTCTACGACTCGATCGCGGAGTTGCCCATTCGTCAGCGTGCGAAGGTATACCAGATGGCATATAGCCAATCTCGTTCTGCACAGGGCTCATATTCGTTCGATGAGCAGTCTTCGAAGATTCCGCTTACGCAGTTCTACCTCTCGCTTAACGAGTGGCACCGTAAGCTGACGCTCCCCGTCTCAATCCTAATCTTCTTTATGATTGGTGCGCCTCTGGGTGCTATCATCCGTAAGGGTGGTCTTGGTCTGCCTGCCGTAATCTCGGTTATCTTCTTTGTTATCTTCTACGTTATCAGCATCTGGGGCGAGAAGATGGCCAAGGAGGGTACTTGGGATGCGTTATACGGCATGTGGCTGCCGATACCGATATTTATGCTCGTTGCAATATACCTCACCGTCAAGGCTAAGAATGACTCTTCGTTGCTCGATACGGACTGGTATGATGTGCGCATACGCCGTATGACAAAGCGTGTTGCAAAGTTCTTTAAGCGCCTAAAAATAGCAAGAAATAAGTAAAACAATAACGATATGGATGCTAAGAGTTTGAGAATAGTATTTATGGGTACGCCCGAGTTCGCCTCTACCTCGCTAAAGCGATTGGTAGCCGAGGGTTATAATATTGTTGCTGTGGTTACAACGCCCGATAAGCCTGCAGGTCGCGGTCAGAAGGTGCATGAGAGCGATGTTAAGTGCACAGCACGCGAGTTGGGTCTCCCCATCCTCCAGCCCGAGAAGTTGCGCGATGAGGCATTCCTCACTGCACTTAAGGAACTTAATCCCGACCTTGGTATCGTAATCGCATTCCGCATGTTGCCCGAGGTGGTGTGGGCTATGCCTCGCCTTGGCACATTCAACCTCCACGCCTCGTTGTTGCCACAGTATCGTGGTGCTGCGCCCATCAACTGGGCTATTATTAACGGTGAGAAGGAGACTGGTGTGACAACCTTCTTGCTTAACCACGAGATTGACAAGGGTGCAATCATCGAGCAGGAGAAGACCGCAATTTTGCCCGAGGATAACATCGGAACACTCTACGATCGCTTGATGGAGATTGGTTCGCACCTTGTGACACGCACCGTAGATAAGCTCGCTGAGGGTAACTACACAACCATCGAGCAGATGCACATTGATGAGGCAACACTTAAGCCTGCACCCAAGATTTTCAAGGAGGATGGTCGCATCGACTGGTCGCGCAACGCTGAGGATATCCACAACCTCGTGCGCGGTCTATCACCCTACCCTGCTGCGTGGACACCTATATATAAAGATGGTACAGAGAGTGGCTCTGCAAAGGTCTTTTCTACACGCTTCGAGCTCTGCAACCACAATGCTGTCCCAGGTACGCTTAAGACAGATGGTCGCACACACTTGGCTGTAGCTGCAGCAGACGGCTGGGTATACATCGAGGAGATGCAGATGGCGGGTAAGCGCCGCATGGCAATCAAGGATGTATTGCTCGGCTGGCGACTCTCAAACGAGGTATTCCAGGAGTAATTCGCGATTTTATACTAAAGAGATATCAATTCAGAGAGCACCACATGGTGTTCTCTGTTTTTTTCCGCCTTACCATGCTCTTTAGAAAACAGAAGAGTAGAGCCTCAAAAATGGCCCTCAAATTCGCCACCCATAAAAAACACAAGTAAAAAAACTTACATATTGCATAAAGTCATTGTTATTCATTGAATATCAACGATATGTAATTAGAAAATATGCAAACATGACACAAATTTCGACTAATTTCATCCTTGTTGAAAGGGGCTTATTCGTATTATATATATAGGGCACTTTGTAAAATCGTCACCCAAAACAGTGTGGATGGAGGTAAAAAGTGCATAATGTTTAACCTATAAAATTCAACTATTATGAAGCAGTTTTCAGAGGACAAGGTCACAATCCGTATTCGTGTCAAGCGAGCAAGTGTAGAGTCTATGCGCTCGCAACCGTTACACACATCGCAGCGAGAGGTAGAGGCAACGGAGAGTTTTTCGGAATTTGAGTATGTCGTTGCTCCCACACGGGAGTTTTATAGCAAGCTATTATCATACGGTAGCAGCGTAGAGGTATTAGCACCAAAGGAAGCAAGACTTGAAATGTATAATCGCATAATGAATATGTCGTTTATATATAGCGAGGATATGGCACGTACTAAGATAGGTAAGGCTGTAATATATGCTACAAATAAATTCCCAAAGGCCAATATTGCGAAGGTGCGACATTCGCTTGAGATGCAGAGAGGCATAGACTATATTCGTCGTTTAGATGCTTGTATGCTCTATCTCGAGGCAACGCAAGGCTGGGAGTATATAAAGAACTTTAGACTCAACGACCCCGAGACGCTTGCCACCTTCCAGCGTGGCGATACCGATGGAGTCTATATATGTTCCTCAAAGGCTGTGAGGGCGAAACTACGTGAGGCAGAGATTGGCTCTATTGACGATATTGTAGAGGTTTATCGCAACCATCATCACCCAAAGACACAACCTTGGCCCTACGAACACGCTCTGGTTTGGGCGCTGATATCAT
>JAFZGE010000024.1 GCA_017555545.1 Alistipes sp. | reverse complement strand
GTGCAGATCTTCATACCCTCCTGGTACATATCGCTCTTGAAGAAGCTCTCAGCGAGGTTGAGTGCCATATCGGTGTTACGTGGATCAGCAGCGTAGCCCTTAGAGAATACCTCGATAGCTGTTGCATAGTCGCCAGAGTTGAAGGCGTCAGCACCCTGAACCTGGTATACCTGACCGATCATAGTCTTATTCTTGTTCATACCAGCCAAATCCTCGTAGAGCTCAGCGCTGTTGGCAGCGTTTGTGAAGTACTCTACAGCAGCCTCGTAGTTCTTGGCATTGATGGCTGCGATACCCATCTTGTTGTAGCAAGTTACGATGAACTTCTTTGAACCCTGGATAGCCTTGAGCTGGTTTACATCTGGGTCGTCGATATCCCAGCTTGCCTCAACTACTGACTCGAACTGAGCGATAGCCTCAGCGAAGTTACCTGCCTTAGCGTTTGCTGTAGCCTGCTGGAATGTTGCTACAACGTCAGTCTGTGCAAAGAGAGCTGTTGCACCCATGAGGGCAACAACGGTCATGATAAGTTTTTTCATAGTTTGTTTATTGGTTATTGTTATTTGTTTCTTAACTCTTTCATCGCCATTTAGGCGAAAGCAATCACAAAGTTACGACTTTTTTTCGGATTACAAACGCTTCGTGGTCACTTATTTGCGCAAATCGGCAAAAAATCGCTTCATAAGCGCCTCGCACTCCTCTTGTAGCACACCCGCAGTGACCTCAGTTTTTGGGTGCATTATTCGCTCGGAGTATGTCGAGTAGCCACGCTTGGCGTCGGGTGCTCCGTATACCACGCGGCCAATCTGGCTCCATGCCAAGGCGCCGCCGCACATCACGCATGGCTCAACCGTAACATATAGCGTGCACTCGTTGAGGTACTTACCACCGAGCGTTGACATAGCCGCGGTGATAGCCTGCATCTCGGCATGTGCCGTAGCATCCATGAGAGTCTCTACGAGGTTGTGGCCGCGACCGATTACCCTACCCTTAGCTACGACAATAGCTCCGATGGGCACCTCTCGCTTTGCTAACGCACGCTCAGCCTCGTTTAGTGCCATACGCATATATTTTTCATCATCCGAGTGGCTTTTAGTGATATTTTCGGTCATCATACTCTATGTTGTGAAAAAAATTATTACCTTTGTGGGTTACAAAGATATAACAAAAAGAGTAATACACGAAATTAAAATAATTATACTATGTACAGAACGCACAATTGCGGTGAACTCCGCATCGAGAATGTGGGTCAGGAGGTAACGCTCTCAGGTTGGGTGCAGAAGGTGCGCAACCTCGGTGCTATGGCCTTTATCGACCTACGCGACCGTTATGGCATTACTCAGATTACCGTTGAGGAGCACTCTTCAGAGGCTGTTAAGGCTGCTGCTTCGGAGGTTGGTCGTGAGTATGTTTTGCAGGTTACTGGTAAGGTTATCGAGCGCTCATCGAAGAACTCAAAAATCGCTACTGGCGACATCGAGATCTCGGCTACTGAGCTCAAGATTCTCAACCGCGCCGTGACACCTCCCTTCACTATCGAGGAGGAGAGCGACGGTGGCGATGACCTCCGTATGAAGTACCGCTACCTCGACCTTCGTCGTCCTCCCTTGCAGCGCGCGATGATCCTTCGCCACCGCATGGCACAGGCCGTACGCCAGTTCCTCGACAAGGAGGGATTCCTCGAGATTGAGACTCCATACCTCATCAAGTCAACTCCCGAGGGTGCACGCGACTTTATCGTGCCCTCACGCATGAACCCCAACCAGTTCTATGCTCTTCCACAGTCTCCTCAGACACTCAAGCAGTTACTTATGGTTGCAGGCTACGACCGCTACTTCCAGATTGTACGCTGCTTCCGCGATGAGGACTTGCGCGCTGACCGTCAGCCCGAGTTTACACAGATCGACTGCGAGATGTCGTTCGTAGAGCAGGAGGATGTACTCGAGATCTTCGAGCGCTGGGCACGCTATATGTTCAAGGAGGTTATGGACGTTGAGTTCACAGAGCCCTTCCGCCGTATGCCATGGATTGAGGCTATGGAGAAGTATGGCTCGGATAAGCCCGACTTGCGCTTCGGCATGACTTTCAGCGATGTTACAGACCTCGCACACGGCCACGACTTTGTCGTGTTCGACTCTGCAGAGTATGTTGTAGGTTTCGCAGCTGAGGGTTGCGCATCATATACACGTAAGCAGATTGACGAGCTCACAGAGTTCGTTAAGCGTCCTCAGGTTGGCGCAAAGGGTCTCGTATGGATCCGCGTGGATGCCGAGGGTGGCGTTAAGTCATCTATCGACAAGTTCTTCACTCCTGAGGAGGTTAAGGCTATCGCTGAGCGCACAGGCGCTAAGGCTGGCGACATGGTCTTCATTCTCTGTGGCGAGAAGTTCAAGACCCTCACACAGCTCTGCACATTGCGTCTTGAGGTTGCTGAGCGTCTCGGTCTTCGTGATCCTAAGAAGTTCGCACCCCTCTGGGTTGTCGACTTCCCCATGTTCGAGTGGGATGAGGAGACACAGCGCTTCTACGCTATGCACCACCCCTTCACATCTCCCAAGCCCGAGGATGCAAAGTACTTCGACTCTGGCGAGTTGGGCAAGATGCGTGCTAATGCCTACGACTTCGTATGTAACGGTACTGAGATCGGCGGTGGCTCAATCCGTATCCACGACGCTGAGCTCCAGGCTAAGGTCTTCGATGCACTTGGTTTTACACCCGAGGCTGCAGAGGAGCAGTTCGGCTTCTTGATGAACGCCTTTAAGTATGGTGCACCTCCTCATGGTGGTTTGGCCTTCGGCTTCGACCGTTTGTGCTCATTGTTCGGTGGCTCGGAGTCTATCCGCGACTACATCGCCTTCCCCAAGAACAACGCGGGTCGCGATGTTATGCTCGATGGTCCATCACCCGTTGCCGAGGCACAGCTCCAGGAGCTCTGCTTGGCATTGGTTCCCGCCGAGAAGTAATCAAACTTATATACGAATAAAGGCGCTGAATTCAGCGCCTTTATTGTTTCAGTGGTTAAAAGAAGGGAGGATGATTTCATCTTAATCATACCATCATCCTTAAACTACTTATCACTCCAAATTAGAAGTTGTAGGTACATGTAATACCTAAGTTCGCAAATCCCATGTTGTGCAAATCGGTGTGAACCTTACTGAAGTTCGGACCAATTACGGGAGTGTAGTCTACCGATATGCTTAGGGGCACCTCGTAGAATGTGAAGCCGAGGCGTGCCATACCCGCAATACCTACATAACCGTGATATCTATCACCACCACCACTAAGACCAACGCCTGCATCGAAGAACCACTCACCTGCGCTAGGTGTCCAGTCCATAGTGTATATCTTCCAGTTGTGAAGCACTGTAGCATCCGCTGTAATGCCACCATGCTTTGTATCCAACCAACATGCACCAAGGCGAGCCTCAACATAGTTATTTGCGTTGTAGCCATACTGGCCAACTGCCTGCAAGCCAGAACCTACACGTGCACCCACTGCCCAGTTCTGAGCAAAAGCACCAGTAACGAAGAGCGATGCTACGATCAAAAGAAACAACTTTTTCATAATAGTGAATTTTTTTGTATTACGTTTTTCTCGACTACAAATATACCATTTTTATCCCGTCATTCAAAAACAAATCAATGAAATTGGGAATAAAATAAGTATAAAATCATATCACTATGGAGTACCTATATATATAGATTACTTCGTTGTGAAGGGGTCAAGCTCGATAAACTTAGCGCCGTTGTTCATGTCAACGACCTTGATACATGGGGTGTAGGATGTGCCATACTTGAGACCATCCCATACATAGCCATACTGCGATGACATAAACTGACGCATGAAATCGTGGCTGAGGCCAGGAACGAGCGAAAGCATGCACTCCTCGTAGCTGTCGTAGCCCGCCAAGGCGTACTTACCGTCCTTAATCTCCTCGAGGTTAGATGTCTCGAGCATAGCCACATAGCAGCACCATACGTTGTCGCCAAAGACGCAGTCCAAGGTCACGGTGTTTTGGCCAATCTCTTTGATTGTGAGGTCTACGCTACCAGTACCTGCCGCCTCGGCATTTGTGCGCACCTGAACGATCTCTACGCCACCGAGAAGGCTATTCTCCTGGCCATCGCTGTAGTCCATTAGCGCTGCCATGATGATGTAGTCAGTAGAGGAGCTTACGCTCATCATATAGCCAGGGATATACTCACACTCCTTGCCATCCTCCCAGTTGAAGGTGAGTGTACCAGAGAGCATGAAGCCATATGTCACAACCCATGCACCAGGGTTAGATGATGTCTGGTCGTAGACGCGCTTGTCAACAACCGAGCAACGCCAATACTGACCCTCCTCGGCATTGATGCGGAACTGGAATGAGTTAGTGCCGACGTTGAGCACCTCAATAAGAGACTTGGCACCCTCGTCATCACCCTTGGGCACTGAAGCACCTGAGAGGATGCCGTTGTAGTAGCCCTGAATGGTCTTTGATGTGCCATTCTCATCGTATGTGAGCATCATGTAGATTGCGTAGTAGCCACCTACAACATCTACCGATACGTAGCCATCAGTGAAGAGGTAACCCTCACCATCGGCATTGCTACCTGCGGGGATGTAACCTGATGACTCGCTGTGAATTGTGTAGGGCTGGTAGTTTGTTGCAAAGGTGTACTGACCATAGGGGAAGTACTGGCTCATTGTCTCATCGAGGGTGTAGAAGTCCAAGATGATGCGGTCGCCATTGTCGCGCACGAAGGTAACGTAGTAGTTGTAGGGCTCGTACCAACGACCATCCTTTGTCTTCTCAATCACGATGTTCTCAACGCCCTCGATATCGGGAAGCTCGAAGCCACCATCGTTGCCACCGTTATCGCCATTGTCATCGTTACCACCGTTGTCACCCTGAGCCTTTGTGGTCATTGTGAGGGTGTTAGACAATGTCTCGCCCGCCGCGTTGCGTGCTGCGGCAATGACATAGTAGGTAGTCTCGCTCTTAAGACCCCTTACCTCAACCACGCCACTAGCAGGGATTGGAGTACCCTCACTGAGAACTGTCTCCGCGGTGATAATATCGCCATCATAGAGCATATATGCACACCACTCTGTGGCATTGGTTGTAGACACTGCAAATGAGATTGTGGTGTCAGTGGTTGTCACTGCAACAATCTCGATTGCAGGAGTCTTAGTCTGCTCGTTAGTCTGCTCACAACCAACGAGGGGAAGCACAGCAACAATTGCTGCGACAAAAAGACGAAATAGATGTTTCATATAGTTAATAATTTTTAGTGAACACACTTAGATAGCACAAAGATAGGTATTTTTTTCGGGATTGGCAATAGGAATAAGAGAAGATGTATCTGAGCCCTTAACCCCAATTTGATGTCAGAGTGGTGCAGATAAAACCTTAATTAGCGCACCACTCAATTTGTTGTCAGAAGGGTGCCGAGTGCAACACTCGGCAAAAATGCCACCGATGGGTAGTACTTAGGCGTACATCCCATTGGTGGCATTTTTTGTTAGGGGCCGCAATCGACCCCTTATCACAACAAATTATCGCTTTGTTTTGTATGCTGCTTTGTAAGAACCTCGTGCCATCTTCTGCAACTTATTCTTAATAAGATTCTTACGAATTGGTGCAAGGTGGTCAGTGAAGACCATACCCTCAATGTGGTCGTACTCGTGCTGGATAACACGTGCGGGCTTACCTGTAAACTCCTCATCGTGCTCTACAAAGTTCTCATCGAGGTAGCGCATGCGGATAGATACGGGACGGCGCACATTCTCGTGGATGCCGGGAATAGAGAGGCAACCCTCCTCGAAGAGAGATGTCTCCTCCGACTCCTCGTAAATCTCGGCGTTGATGAATACGCGCTTGAAGTCGGCCAATGTAGGATCGTCCTCACCCCAAGGTGTACAGTCAACAATGAAGAGGCGGATGTTCTTGCCAATCTGTGGTGCTGCAAGACCTACGCCCTCAGCCTCGCCAAGGGTAATCCACATATCCTCGATAAGCTTCTTGAGCTCGGGATAGTCGGGAGTGATATCCTCAGACTCGTTACGCAAAATCTGCGAGCCGTATATTACGATTGGATAAATCATAGTTACTTTAATTTCAATGTTTTACATTCCGACGGATGCCATATAGTCCTGCAGGATGATTGCTGCCGAGACCTTGTCTACAAGGCTCTTGTCGCGGCGTGCCATCTTGCCGATGCCACTCTCACGGATTGTGCGCTGAGCAATCACAGATGTGAAGCGCTCATCGTAGGGCACAACCTGCTTATCGGGGTAGGCATGGCGTAGGCGACCCATGAGCGGCTGGATGTATCGCATCGTCTCGGAGGGAGCACCGCTCATCTGGCGGGGGTATCCCACAACGATTGTCGACACCTCCTCGCGCTGGAAGTAGTCGGCGAGGTAGCGCTCGAGCTGCTTGGTATCAACCGTCTCGAGTGGCGAGGCGATGATACCCAGCGGGTCAGTCACGGCGAGGCCTGTACGCTTCGTGCCGTAGTCTATGGCAATGAGTCTGGGCATCGCTTATGCCTTAATCTTCTTGAAGAGCTCGCGGAACGATACAGCCTTCTCGACCATAGAGCGCAAATCCTCGATCTTAACACGCTCCTGCTGCATAGTGTCGCGGTGACGCACTGTAACCATGCCGTCGTTGAGAGTGTCGTGGTCTACGGTAACGCAGAAAGGTGTACCGATAGCATCCTGACGACGGTAGCGCTTACCGATAGAGTCCTTCTCGTCGTAAACTACAGTGTAGTCATACTTGAGGTCGTCGATAATCTGGCGTGCAACCTCTGGGAG
>JAFZGE010000182.1 GCA_017555545.1 Alistipes sp. | reverse complement strand
TGTATTTGAGGGATGCTTACCATCTCACTATTGGGCTAATAAAGAGCCTGAAACATACCTCTATAAAGGCTATTTCAGTAAAGAGAAGAAAGAGGAGTGGGAGAACTCAGATCATTGGGAAGAGAGGTAGTAAAATCTTATTAAATAATAATTTTGTATATTGTGTATCACAATTTAAACACTACGTTATTATGAAAAAGTTTGCTATTCTATTATCTTGCATTGCGCTATGCGCTTGTCAGGATTCATATGAGGGGTACGATGGAATCGATGTAATTGATAATCCATTCGAGGAGTTGATCGGTTCTCAGCAGGGTGATTTTGATAAGGAAGAACTCGAAAAACAACTATTTGAGTGTGCATATGTTCACGAGACTCACTATAAGAAGGTCGGTAAAGGTTGGACGAATGAGGTATTGTATGGTGCTGGTGTATTCTATGGATTTGTAGTAGATGAAGGAGCATTGACAACATATGGCGGTAACCCTCCATTTACATCGGATGTGAAAAACAATTATGATTTCAGATACTCCGCAGAGACTGCAACCATCTATACCGTAAATAAGGGATATGATGGAAAAGAGTATGCTGCAAAGGTCGTTTATTACAAGGATGGCTGTGTTGTATTTGAGGGATGCTTACCATCTCACTATTATGATAATGAAGAGCCTGAAACACACCTCTATAAAGGCTATTTCAGTAAAGAGAAGAAAGAGGAGTGGGAGAACTCAGATCATTGGGTAGAGAGGTAGTAATAACTATTTAGTTGCAGACAGCCCGACCATTGCGGTCGGGCTGTTTTAGTTAGTTTATGCAAATCGTTTATTCCAAAAGCATTGCTAGTTGCTCATCGTTTCTCTACTCCATCCACATCTGCATGGTAGACTTCATAGTGCCGTCGAGGTTGTAGATAACCTCGCCCTCGGCATCGACCTCGTAGAGCTGAATGAAGTAGACATCGACCATGCTAATCTGGTAGACACCCTTGGGAACAAGGAAACCACCATAGTACTGGCCATCCTCGAAGTTGATGCGTACAACGGCATTAATCTGCTCAGTCGCGGGGCTAAACGTATAAGTGAAGGGGCGGTTTACAACCTCGTTAACGCGCTCCTGCTCGCTATAGCCAAGCATAACACCCTCGCCATTCTCACCATAGGTGACATCGTAGTAGATGTCGTTGATCTTGTCGTAGCTATACCACAATGTGTTGTCGAGGCTCTCGAGAACAGGGAAGTCGTTAGTGTCATCAACGAAGGGCTCGCAGCCTGCAACCATCAGCGTCATAACTGCGCCAAGCAAGTATCTCATAATCTTCATAGTAGTAATCGTTTTTAGTTTGTAATCAATTTTTCGATGCCAAAGATAGGCAAATATTCTGCAAATGGTGTGGCGCAGAGGGGCTAAAATGCTGTTTTTGTGAAAAATGTGGGTTGCGACGTTTGGATTTAAGAAAAAATGTGTACCTTTGCGAGCCTTTTTCTACGCACGCGTAGGATATAGGTGTAGAATTATTTATTAACTTTTAACGAGCGATTGCATCGCAAAAAACATTTTTCCATTATGGAGCAGAACAAAATTGTAGCGAACGAGAATTTCGATTGGAATGCGTTCGAGAATGACCTTGGCGTTTACGACCAGTCGAAGGAGACTATCGAGGAGGCTTATGGTAAGACAATGTCTAACGTAGCTGTAGGCGAGGTTGTTGAGGGTACTGTTACCGAGATCAACAAGCGCGAGGTTACTGTTAACATCGGTTACAAGTCTGAGGGTCTCATCTCAGCAACAGAGTTCCGTTACAACCCCGACTTGACTGTAGGCGAGAAGGTTGAGGTTTACGTTGAGTCGGTTGAGGATAAGGGTGGCCAGTTGGCTCTCTCTCACAAGAAGGCTCGTCAGCTTAAGAGCTGGGATCGTGTTAACGAGGCTCTCAACAACGACGAGATCATCAAGGGTTACGTTAAGTGCCGCACTAAGGGTGGTATGATCGTTGACGTATTCGGTATCGA
>JAFZGE010000181.1 GCA_017555545.1 Alistipes sp. | reverse complement strand
TGCAGATGCAGATAATCAAGGACGAGTTGCAGGAGATCAAGGAGAAGTATGGCGACGAGCGCCGCTCAGAGATCATCTACTCATCTGAGGAGTTCAACCCTGAGGACTTCTATGCTGATGATGACATGGTGATCACTATCTCGCACATGGGCTACATCAAGCGTACTCCATTGGCTGAGTACCGCACACAGAACCGTGGTGGTAAGGGTGCAAAGGGTAGTGCAACACGCGATGAGGACTTCATCGAGCACATCTACGTGGCATCTATGCACAACACCATGATGTTCTTCACCGAGATGGGTCGCTGCTACTGGCTCAAGGTTTACCAGATTCCTGAGGGTACACGCTCATCTAAGGGTCGTGCAATCCAGAACGTCATCCAGATTGAGCCTGGCGATAAGGTTCGTGCATATATCAATGTTAAGAACCTCAACGACAAGGAGTTCGTGGAGAATAACTTCCTCGTAATGTGTACTAAGCGTGGTATCGTTAAGAAGACAACTCTCGAGGATTACTCACGTCCACGTACTAATGGCGTTAAGGCGATCGTTATTAGAGAGGGTGACCAGTTGTTGGAGGTTAAGCTCACAAGTGGCAACGCCGAGATTATGATTGCTGCACGCGAGGGTCGCGCAATCCGCTTCAACGAGGCTACAGTACGTCCTATGGGTCGTGTCAGCTCGGGTGTACGTGCAATCTCTATCGAGGATGATAACGAGGTTATCGGCATGATCGCTATCGAGCCCGACTCTAAGGAGGATGTACTCGTACTCAGCGAGAATGGCTACGGTAAGCGTACCGACCTCGATGAGTATCGCATCACTAACCGTGGTGGTAAGGGCGTCAAGACTATCAACGTTACAGAGAAGACTGGTAAGCTTATCTCTATTCAGGCTGTAACCGATGAGAACGACCTCATGATCATCAACCGCTCAGGTCTCACAATCCGCACATCTGCAGACCAGATTCGTGTTGCGGGACGTGCCACACAGGGCGTTAAGGTTATTGACTTGCGCGAGGGTGACTCTATCGCATCAGTAACTGCAGTTCCCAAGACAGAGGAGGATGAGACAGTTGAGGGTGTAGAGGCAACTGAGGGCGTAGAGACAACAGCAGAGGTTGCTGTAGAAGCTGCAACAGAGAATGTAAACGAATAAATACTTAATACTTAAAACTTATTATGAAAAAGTTATTGTTCCTCGTAGCTGCAATGCTCGTATTGGCATTGCCCGCTGCAAATGCACAGAAGGTCAACACAACTAAGGAGCTTGCAAAGCTCGAGAAGGCTGATGCTACTGTTTTGGACGCAAAGAAGGGTTTGAAGGCATCTTCATGGGTAGCTCGCGCTAACGCCTACACTAACGCCTACATCCTTCCTACTAAGGAGCTCGGTCAGGGTATCCCCGCACAGGTGCTCCAGATGAATGTTGGTAACCCCGAGGGCTCATACGAGTCTACATTCCAGGGTATGCCCTCAATCGTATTCTCTTACGAGTACGTTGACGTATACATTGATCCTATGACTGGCTTCATCCAGGGCTGGGAGCAGAAGCTCGCTATCAAGGAGAACCTTGCTGAGACTGCAATTGAGTCTATGGCTAAGGCATACGAGATGGATCCTAAGCAGGAGTCTAAGATCGCTTCTATCGCTTTGGCTCTCTCTAACGCTCTTGCACAGCAGGGTGACGCCCTCAACAACATGGGTCAC
The DNA here is from genome assembly GCA_017555545.1 of Alistipes sp. GTDB lineage: Bacteria > Bacteroidota > Bacteroidia > Bacteroidales > Rikenellaceae > Alistipes. The sequence goes on along the minus strand of JAFZGE010000181.1, from coordinate 1,134 downwards.
ACAGCAGAGGCTGCTCAGTCATTCTTCACTGCATTCCAGGCTCTTACTGTAGTTCCCTCTACAAAGCCTAACTTCGACTACCTCTACAATGCAGGTATGCTCATGACTATGCACGCTTCTACACTCGAGGGTGAGGAGGCTATCGCAGCATTCCAGGCAGGTGAGCAGCTCTTTACTGCTGCCCTCGCAGCTGGTTATGAGGATGCTGTAGGTAACATCTACTACTTCCTCTTCCACTGCTACTATGGTCAGAAGGCAGCTAACCGTGAGGCAGCTCTTGCTAACGCTAAGGAGGCACTCCTCGCAGGTATCAAGAAGTTCCCCAAGAACAACACTATCCTTGACGGCCTTATGCAGCTCTACACTGCAGAGGAGGGTGTAGGTGACCCCGCTGAGCTCGTTACAATGATCGAGAACTCACTCAAGGAGGATCCTACAAACTATGATCTCTGGTTTGGTCGTGGCCGTGTATACAATGCTCTTAAGAACTACGACGAGTGTGTTAAGTCATTCGAGAAGTGCGTAGAGCTCCGTCCTAACGACTTCGAGCCTAACTTCTACACTGGTTACTTCGTAATCGAGAAGGCAAACGCTCAGGTTGAGGCTCTCAACTCTAACTCTAACATCTCATACGAGGAGTACGAGGCTGAGTACGCAAAGATTAACCTTATCTACGCTGAGGCTATTCCATGGCTTGAGAAGGCTCACGAGCTCAACCCCAACGATGGCGCAACTATCGAGTACCTCAACAACCTCTGCTTCCGTCTCCGTGACTTGGATGGCATGATGGAGAAGTATAATAAGTATCATGAGCTTTTCATGAACTTGTAATAGTTTCTTGTGATAGTGGCGCGTTAGCGGCACAACTCTAAAAGTAACCCACCCAGGGCTGTACGTTTAAGTACCATCCCCGGGTGGGTTCTTTTGTATGCTCCACTACCACACCACTCTAACAAGAAATTGGATCTCTGTGCTTGGGTAGGGTAGTGTGAGGGGAATATAAGAGACAATAGCGAAGTTGCTATCAACCTTTGTTCGAGTCATCCGTTATCTCTCTTGCGCCTCTTATGTACCTAAGCTCTCATATATCATAAAAGAATTAGGGAGACCTTAATGAAGTGACCCCAAAAGTTT
>JAFZGE010000180.1 GCA_017555545.1 Alistipes sp. | reverse complement strand
GGTGCGTAGCCAAAGAGACGGAAGACGCTGCGGATGGTGTCGAAGATATATGTACGGCGCATCATCTCCTCAGGAGAGAAGTCGCGCGTACCCTTTGGGATAGATGGTTTCTGTGCCATAGACTACTGCTCTGCCAAAAGTTTCTTATACTTAACACGCTTGGGGGTAGTATCCTCGCCCTGAGCCTTCTTCCATGCCTCGTACTCCGAGTATGAGCCCTCGTAGAATACAACCTTCGAGTCGCCCTCGAATGAGAGGATGTGTGTTGCGATACGATCCAAGAACCAACGGTCGTGTGAGATAACTACTGCACAGCCTGCGAAGTTCTCGAGACCCTCCTCCAATGCACGGAGTGTATTGACATCGATATCGTTGGTAGGCTCATCGAGGAGGAGTACGTTGCCCTGCTCCTTGAGTGCCAAAGCCAAGTGGAGGCGGTTACGCTCACCACCAGACAATACGCCGCACTTCTTCTCCTGGTCTGCGCCGTTGAAGTTGAAGCGGCCAACGTATGCACGAGCATTCACCTGGCGGTTGCCGAGCTGGATGAGGTCGCTATTCTGTGAGATAACCTCGTATACGGTCTTCTCGGGGTCGATAGACTTGTGCTGCTGGTCTACGTACGCAAGCTTAACAGTAGGACCTACGCGGAAGCTACCCGATGTGGGCTCGTCGAGACCCATGATCATGCGGAAGAGGGTAGTCTTACCAGTACCGTTAGCACCGATAACACCTACGATACCTGCGGGTGGAAGTGCGAACTCCAAGTTCTCATAAAGCACGCGATCACCGAAGGCCTTGGTCACGCCCTGAGCCTCGATAACGAGGTCGCCCAAACGTGGACCATTGGGAATGTAGATCTCGAGCTTCTCCTCGCGCTCCTTAGTGTCGGCATTCATCATCTTGTCGTATGCCGAGAGACGTGCCTTAGACTTAGCGTGACGGCCAGATGGAGACATGCGTACCCACTCCAACTCGCGCTCGAGGGTCTTGCGACGCTTACTCTCCTGCTTCTCCTCCATCGCCATGCGCTGGGTCTTCTGCTCCAACCAACCTGAGTAGTTGCCCTTCCATGGAATACCCTCACCGCGGTCGAGCTCAAGAATCCAACCTGCTACGTTGTCAAGGAAGTAACGGTCGTGGGTAACGGCAATAACTGTACCCTTGTACTGCTGGAGGTGCTGCTCCAACCAGTCGATACTCTCAGCATCGAGGTGGTTGGTGGGCTCATCGAGCAACAATACGTCTGGCTGCTGCAAAAGAAGGCGGCACAAAGCTACACGGCGGCGCTCACCACCCGACAATACGTTTACGGGCTGGTCGCTATCGGGACAACGCAATGCGTCCATAGCGCGCTCCAACACGCTGTCAAGCTCCCAACCGTTCATCTGGTCGATCTTCTCGTAGAGCTCACCCTGACGTTCAACAAGACGTGCCATCTCATCATCATCCATGGGCTCGCAGAGCTTCATGTTGATATCCTCGTACTCCTTGAGGAGTGCTACGGTCTCAGCTGCACCCTCCTCAACGATCTCCTTAACGGTCTTTGTGGGGTCGAGCTGTGGCTCCTGCTCGAGGTAACCAACGCTGTAGCCTGGAGAGAATACAACCTCACCCTGGAAGCTCTTGTCGATACCTGCGATAATCTTCATAAGGGTAGACTTACCCGAGCCGTTGAGACCGATGATGCCGATCTTAGCGCCGTAGAAGAATGAGAGGTAGATGTTGTTCAAAATTTTCTTGTTGTTGTTGAGTACCTTGCTCACACCAACCATCGAAAATATAATTTTCTCGTCTGCCATAATTATGTTGTTTTATTGTATTTCGCTATTAGTTGGCAAATATAGACAAAAAAAACGAGACTGCGAAATCTTTGACGGGGGTAGGTTGATTATTTACATTTTTATTTATAAAAACCTAAAAGTTTTTGCTGGTTTTATTTTTTTTTTTTACATTTGCACGAATTATATACATATGAGTAATGCGCTGATTGTTATGCTTTTTAGCGTTTTGGATGAGTTTTGTATGTTGTGGTGCGCAAATAACTAAATTGAAGGAATAAAATATTACATATAAACATTAACTAATACATTAATTTATTCAAACTAAAACCAACTATGAAAACAACAAAGTTTTTGTCTTTGACGGCAATTGCTGCGATGCTCGCATTCACTTTTGTTAGCTGCGAGACGCCTAATGTTGACGAGCCTAACGACGAGCCCAACACAGAGGAGCCCGTTAAGCCCGAGAGTGGTAAGCCCGTTGTAATGGAGGACTTCACCGTTACTCTCACAAGCCTTCACTCTGGCGATGTGTTCCTCACAATCGAGCCCGAGGATAAGGATATGGCCTACTGGTATCAGCTCCAGGTGAAGGAGGATATGCCCGAGACTGATGAGGAGATTCTCGCATCAGATATGGAGTACCTTCAGTACATCGCTGACTACTATGGAACATCACTCACTCAGCTCTTGGCTGACAACCTTCTCAAGGGTGACCTTGACTGGCGTTATCAGTATCTCGAGCCTAACACCGAGTATGTGCTCTATGCTTACGGCATGAACATCAGCGGTGAGGCTTTGACAGCTGTAAACCAGCTCACATTCAAGACTACTAAGGTTGAGCAGCTCGATTGCGAGTTCGACATCTTGGTTGGTGACAATGTAACTGCAAACTCTTTCTCAATCACTATCATTCCTTCGGATGACACCGTAGCATACTACTACGACGTATTCCCCGCATGGATGTACGAGGAGTACTGCTTGAGCGATGCTGCAAACATCCCCGCTTTCATGGCAGAGTACATTCCCGCATTGGCATCTGAGAATAGTGTGACTGTAGCTTATGCAGTTGGTGCTATCTCTAACTATGGCTCAATCGCACACGACTTCACACTTGAGGATGGTATCGAGGCTAACAGCTCATATTTCGTGTTTGCTATCGGTATCGGTGCAGACGGTACTACAACAACTGAGGCTGAGGTTATCGAGGTTAAGACTGCAGCTCCTCCCGTAAATACATTCGAGGTTACTGAGGGTTATGTCGAGGATGACCGTGCTACATTCTACGTTCGCCCCAACCACTCAGAGTCTTACGTTGCTTTGTTCGAGCTTAAGGAGTATTTCGTAGAGAACGGTGAGCTCGTTTCAGACGAGGAGATCATCGCCGGCATCCTTGCTGCTCAGGGCTCTAAGATTGGTAACCATGTTTACTCTGGTACATCAACCGTTAAGGATTGCCCCATGATTCCTAACAAGGACTACTACTGCTTGGTATTCGGCTACTTCGGTGGCGAGGTCACAACTCCTCTTACTAAGGTTGAGTTCCGCACAAAGGCTGCTGATATGGTTGATGCTGATATCATCGTTACTGTTGCTGAGGTTACTTACACTGAGGCTTCAGTATCGTTCCAGCCTTACATAGAGCCATTCCCACACATGTTCAATGTTATGCCTTACGCTACATACGAGGCATATGGTGCAAACGATGAGGCTATCAAGCGTTACAACGATGAACTTATCGACCAGATGTGGGATCCCGCAAAGATGAGCCGCGAGGAGTGGTTGTCACGTGCTTTGGAGACAACTTACAACTCATGGCGTATCTCAGACCTTGAGACAAACACAAAGTATCTCGTTTACGCTATCGGTCTTGTGCCCGACGGTACTTACACAACAGAGGCCTTCACAAAGACCTTCACAACTAAGGAGCTTAAGGAGGGTCCTCAGGTAGAGGAGGTTCTCTACTCTAAGAGCGGTAACGACATCCTCGCTTGGTTCTACTTCGAGCAGAACTCTGGTGTATCTAAGTTCGTGATGAGTCACCTTATTGACGATGATTCAATCTACAACTTGTCAGATGCTGAGCTTCTCGCTTACCTTGAGCAGCCCAACGAGACTACATATGTAAATGAGGTTTCAAACCAGACTTACTTCACTGTTGTTGACAAGGCTGTTCCATCAGGTTCAACAATCTACTACGCTGGTGCAGTGTATGATTCAAAGGGAGGTTGCACAATCATTCGTGAGACTTACAAAAAGAACTAACCTATGAAAAGAGAATTTTTACCTATTCTTCTATCTATGGTAATGTTCGTATGCGCTTGTTCGGAGCCCTCAGTAGAGGGTCCTGAGCAGCCAAACGATCCAAACAATACCGAGCAGAAGGATCCCGAGAATGGCGAGGGTAATGAGGACAACGAGGAGGAGACTGAGTACAAGGCTGGCGACTACTACAAGAGTGGCTTGGCTGAGGGTGTCATTGCTTATGTCGATGAGACTGGTGAGCATGGTCTTCTTATCTCTTTGGATGAGGGCTACACACAGTGGTCTACAGATTATATTATGTTGGTAGTGCAGGGCGGCGAGTTCTCACGTGAGGATGGTGCACGCAATACTGCATATATCAAGTCACAGGAGAACTGGGAGGATCTCTATCCCGCAGTAGTGTGGTGCAATAGCAAGAACGCACTCGGTCTCTCTTCATGGTATCTCCCCGCACCTGGCGAGCTTGCAAAGGTGGCTCAGCACTTGGAGGCTATCAACGCTACACTTGTAGAGAAGGGTTGCGATCCCATTATTACAGGCGTGAACGAGAGCTACTGGTCATCTGAAGAGTTCGGTGTGCAGGGTGCATACGCTATAAATATGGCTTCTGGTGACTTTGCAGACTATGGTCACGACAAGAAGGCCTATAACCGTGTGCGCGCTATGCGTAAATTCTAAAAAGTGAAACGATGAAGAATCTTAAATTCATACTCGCATCATTGGTCGCTGTAGCGTTGTTTACAGCGTGTAATGAGCCCAGTGATGAGCCAGTAGATCCCACACCTTCTGAGCCCGCGACATTGTCTATTGATGACAACTATGTTCAGGCGAAGGCTGCAGGTGGCGACTATTATTTCACGTACACCCTCGAGAATCCTGACGGTAGTGAACTTAAGGCAGAGACGCAAGCTGAGTGGATTCACTCGTTTGATCTCTCTGAAGATGGCGAGGTAAGCTTTGTGATTGACCCCAATACCACAGGCTCGCAGCGTCTCTCGAAGATTACGCTTACTTACGGCAAACTCAAGGACTCTATCACAGTCACTCAGAGTGGTGAGGCGGTAGAGGTGGAGATTACTATCGACTTCGAGTTCGATATTAATGGTCCATTCGTGAGAATGTACACATATCCTTCACCTGAGGGCATCCGCTACTATGCGTGGTACTACTCTGTAAAGGGCATGGAGACTGCATTGGCTCAGTCACCAGGCGTATCTATCGAGATGTACTTGGAGAAGGTCATCGAGGTAGATATCTCGGAGGCTATCTACTATGGCGCTTACGCAGGCTACTCTGCTGAGCAGGCTGTGGCGGAGATTACTCTCGTAGGCCCATCATATCAGGATTTCGAGCTTAATGGCAACACTGAATTCTACGCATTTGCTTGCGCGGTAAACAACCAGGGTGCTCTTATCTCGGATGTTGTCTACACAACGTTCAAGACGGGCGTGGTAGAGGCTTCGGACAATGTGCTCACACTCTCTAACGTAAAGGTTAACACCGACCGCGTATCGTACGATGTAAATGCGTCGAACATGGATCAGTATGCTACAATCGTACTCCCTGCAGCGGAGGTCGAGAACCTCACGGATGATGAGTTCATCGCGAAGTTCAACAAGATTGACGGCTATGTGTCATATCTCAACTTCGGCTCTTGCTCTAAGTCATACCTTTTGCATGAGGAGGATGCTGACTACTATATCTACTACTTCGGATATGAGTACGGCATGGCGACAACAGAGATTAAGCGCGAGAAGATTCACACCGCTAAGTATGATCCCAACACTAAGGCTGAGTTCGAACTCTCGCTCGACAAGGTTACTCACTACCGCGTTAAGGCTTCGATAGATGTTGAGCCCGAGACATCGCTCTACTATATCGACGTATGTGGTGTGGATGAGACTGCCGAGGAGCTTCAAGAGGCTATCCGTGAGGCTGCGCAGTGGTATGTGGACAATGGCTACTATAACAACATCGCTATGTGCTACCGCATCGTTGGTAGCAAGGGCTCGCAGCAGCATGAGTTCACAGGCTTGTACCCCGAGACTCAGTATCGTGTCTATGCATTCGGCATCGATGAGCACACAGGCGAGTTCAATACCGAGGTAATCTTCTCAGAGGTGTTCACAACGCCTGCGGAGATGGTGTCAGACTCTTACATCACAATCGATACTGAAAAGTACTACGATGGTTATGATGTTCTCGACCTCTTCCCCAACGACTTTGCTGATGCTGACGGCTGGGCAGTATTGCCTCTCGAGGTAGAGATTCACGGCGATGTTGTCGACTACTACTACGATGTATACATTGGTGACGTGACCGATACTACATATCCTACAGATGATGAGATTATTCTCGACCTTGTGCAGTATGGTAAGAAGAATGAGCCTATCACATACTCTTACTGCTACTTCAATGAGGTGTTGACTCTTATCTACTTCTCGAAGGATGCTGATGATAATAATAGTGCCGTTACGCGCGTACCTCTGTATCTCAGTCCTTCTGGCTGTGCGGATATTTCGGAGTTCCCATACAACCCCTCTGCATCAGCAATGAAGGCAGAGCGTAAATTCTAATAAGAATGAGAAAATCATTAATAGCGATAGGCGTTGCTATTATCTCTCTTATGACCATCTCCTGCACTAAGGATGCAGGAGTGGTCGAGGGAGAGAAGATAACTGGAGCAGAGGTACTCCTTGAACACAAACTCGTGGGTAATACCATCGACAAGTGCGAGGAGGGTTCTCTGCTTTTGTTCCTCGAGGAGGAGACTATCGCACGCATTGAGAAGGGCGAAATCGAGGCTGTGAAGGCGGAGATTATTGGCGCTAACGAGGTGTTGAGCTTCGAGCCAGCATTGGTAATGCCCAAGAATGAGAGCCTAGCACGCGAGCTTGGCTTGCACCGTTGGTACTCTGTGTCGTTCGATAAGAGCATCCCTGTGCGTAAGTTCGCCATGGAGGTTGCACCCAGCGCTCACGTTACAGCCATCGAGTACAACACCATGGTGTCGTTGACTTCGGACTATAATGCTCGCCCATTCAACGAGGCGGACTATGCTGTGACACGCGCGGCGCAGACAGATATCCCATATAACGATACGTATGCTTACTATCAGTGGAACTTGTCTAACTCCGGCGATAAGAGCATCGCTGACACGGCGCGAAAGGGTGCTGATGTTGGTGTTGTGGATGCCTGGAAGTTGTGCGCAGGTACACCCGATGTTGTTGTGGCAGTAATCGACGCTGCGGTACAGTATAATCACCCCGACCTCGCTGCCTCTATGTGGGTAAACGAGGCAGAGTTGAATGGTACTCCTGGTGTGGATGATGACGGCAATAACTATGTCGATGACGTCTATGGCTACAACTTCTCTACCGATGGCTATTCGAATGGTCAGATTAACTGGAATATCGAGGGCGAGTCGGGCCATGGTACTCACGTTGCGGGTATCGTTGCTGCGGTTAACAACAATGGCAAGGGCGTATGCTCTGTAGCTGGTGGCTCAGGTAATGGTGATGGCGTACGCATTATGGGTTGCCAGGTGTTCGAGGGCTTGTATTCTGCAAGCGACCGCGAGATCAGCAACGCTATTATCTACGCTGCGGACAATGGCGCTTGTATCGCTCAGTGCTCTTATGGTTACGACCCAAGCTCATATCAGAGTGACAACGCATACATCAACGTGTGCACGCTCGAGTATAATGCTTTGCAGTACTTTACAGCGCCTGAGAACTGCAACCACCCATCTATCGGTGCAAACCTTGCAATCTATGCTGCGGGTAACGAGACAGCATCTAACGCGGGTTATCCTGGTGCATTGCCCATCTGTATCTCTGTGACTGCATTGGGTCCTGACTACTTGCCTACGGGCTATACAAACTATGGCCGTGGCTGTAATATCGCTGCTCCTGGTGGCGACTACTCAATTGGTGCGCAGAACTCTTCGAACGCAAGCCAGATTCTCTCTACTTGCATTCGCGAGGTGACGGGAGGTGACTATGTTTGGATGGATGGTACATCTATGGCGTGTCCTCATGTTTCGGGTGTAGTGGCATTGGGTATCTCATATGCTGGCAAGCTTGGCAAGACCTTCACGGGCGATGAGTTCCGTGATATTGTGCTCACATCGGTTAACGACATCAACTCGCTTATGACCGAGGGTACAAAGCCCTATAATGGCGTGGCTGATGCTGTAGTGCTCAAGAACTACCACAAGCGTATGGGTACAGGTGCTATCGACGCATGGCGACTCTTCATGCAGATTGAGGGTACTCCCTCAGTTGCGGTAGCGGTTGGTGAGCGTTGCAGCGTAGACCTTAAGGAGTATTTTGGTGGCTCGGCTGCCGACCTTACATATCGCAGCATCGAGATTAGCGATGAGGCACGCGAGACACTTGGCATCAAGGGTGAGCCCAAGATGGATAAGGGTATGCTCGTTATTAAGTGCGAGAATTGTGGCTCAGCGAAGGTTACCATCAAGGCTATCGCTGGTGGTGGTCAGCTCGGTGGTGGCAACAATATCGGTGGTACGGAGATTTCACGCGAAGTGTCTATCATTTCGCGCGGTGTAAGTTCAACTAATGGAGGATGGTTCTAATGAAAGCGAATACTTTATCTATTATCTCAGTTCTTTGTGCAGCCCTGCTTTTTGTGGGTTACGGCAATGAGGAGGATACCCCCAAGGTTGACCCCGCTGTAAAGATTATAGGCGAGTGGCATTGCGCTCCCGAGGGCTACGATGTTGATGTGTACGTGGCATTCGGTGATGAGGGCGACTTCGATGAGTATCAGCGTCTTGGTGAGGGCCGCTATCGCCACTATAATGGTACTTATATCGTTGACAATGGCGTGCTTAGCGGTC
>JAFZGE010000179.1 GCA_017555545.1 Alistipes sp. | reverse complement strand
TGATGCGGTTGTTGTCGAGGTAGATTGTAGCAAACGATATCTCCTTACCGAAGGGGTGTACCGTCTCTATGCGGTTGTTTGTGCAGTCGAGGTAACCGAGTTTAGTCATGCGCTTGAGGTAGTCGTGCGAAGGTGTCTCGCGGAGGTTGTTGTAACCCATGTAGAGAATCTGCACCACGCCACCCGAAGCACCGTCGATGAAGGCCTCCCAATCTGCCTTGAGCTGCTCGCCCGAGATACCCTTGTTCATAGAGATGTTGAGCGACTGCACGTTGGGCAATCCCGCAAGCATCTCCATGGGTAGGTGTGTTAGCTTCGCGCAGTTGTATATCTCCACGTCGGTGAGCATATCGAAGTTAGCCCATGACCACTCCTCGCGCTCGGCGTAGAATGGCGATTTTGATGATACCTCGGCGAAGAACTCATCCGTAATGGGTGAGTTGGCGATGAAGAGCTGCTCGAGCTTCGTAAGGCGCATCATGGCGCGCGAAATCGCTGTGATGCCATTTGTCAGGTTACCAAATGCCACATCCTTGCGCTGGGGCTTATGCTCGGCGATGGGTGCGAAGGCTGGGTCGCTGTTGATGGCGCGCTTAAGCTCGGGGCTTAGGTCTTGGCGTGCATCGTGGCTTACGACATTGTTCATATAGTCGAGGGCATGGATGCGTGCTGTAGTTCCAGCATCGTAGCCGCCGATAAGCTCGTTGTGGTTACCGAGGTAGAGGGTGCGCAACTCCGTGAGCTGACCGATAGCATCGGGCACAACGCCCTTAGCACCAAAGCCCGAGATATTGAGACCAACAACGCGACCATTGCCGTCGAGCGTAACACCTGGCTGGTCGCCCCACATATCGATATCCTTATTAAAGTCCCAGTTTGTGCCCGCAAGATACTCCTCGCCATGGAATGTCCAATTTGGACCATCGAGCGCAAGCCATATCTCCTTCAATGCTTTGTAGTCTTTGATATGCTCTGCCTCTTGGGACAATACGATTGGCACAATGGCGAGGGTGTGAGCGTTATCCTCGACGTCGAACTCCATCTTCACGTCGGCAATTGAGCCGCGACCGATAGCATTCTGACCCTTATTATCCGAGTAGACAACGTAGTCGGTGATGATGTAGTTGCCCGCCTCGAGCCAGTATGTAGCGCTACAAATGATATATGCCGACTGGCTGTTACGGTCGTAGAGTTCTTTATCCATCGAGCCCTCCACGAAGGTCTCATAGTAGTTCGTTGGGAGCGCCTCGAAGGTCGTTGTGCGCTTATTAAAGGTATTCTGCACGGTGATGTCTACCGCGGCGATATTGCTAAATAGGAAGTCGCTCTCGTAGCTATAGCGTGTAGTCTCGAAGGCCTTGAGCAGAGCAAACGACACCATGCCACGCTCCACGGTCTCCACGCCGATGGTCTTGATTGTGAGGCCATCGTGCTCCACAGTGAAACCGCCCTGACGCTCGCCAACCATAATCTCGTTGTCGAGGTTGTCGTAGATGTAGTAGCCGATGACGTTATAGTCGCCCGCAAGGAGGCGTAGCTTCTCGCTCCATAGTCCCCACTCGGCAGTTGTAGCATCGTAGCTTGCCACGTTTAGCGTCTGCGTGATTGTAGCGCCGTTGAGCTGCATCACAACCTTGATTTTGCAGGCGTCAGCAAGCCAGTCGAGCCTCTCGGCGCGTGTCTCATCGAGTTGCGAGGTCTTTACAAGGTGAAACTGCACATAGCCATAGTCGGCCGTGAGGTTGTTGCCCTCGCTCTCGCAGCCTGCGCCAAGCAGCAGCGATGCAACAGCCACAAGGCTACATATCTTCGTCAATAGGTATTGTCTCATAGTCGCTTATGTTTACTTCGTTGTGGGTGTTACGACAAGGAGCTTCGCCGCTGTGTCGCCAACCTTGAAGATGATATATACATTCTCGGTGAAGGTCTCTGCCTTGGGATACCAGAGGTAGAGCGCCATCAACTCATCCTTATTCTCGCCGAGGTAGTAGTCATCCTCGCTAATCTTGAGCTTCGCACCCTTGTAGTATACCTCAGCCGATGCTGCACCCGCCTCGAAGGTCTCTGTTGTCCAAAGCTCGATGCGTGGGTCGATGACAATGCCTGGGCGCTTGCCGTCGATGGCGTCGATAAACTCCGCGGTGTATGCCTCATCTACGCCATACTCTGCCATCACGGCACTATCGGTGTAGGGCGTTGCGGGGATGTCGAGCGTAGTCAACGAGTGGTAGATATACATTCCCTCGAACGCGCCCTGCTCCGCAAAGTCGCGCTGTGTGAACTCTATAAGCACATAGTTGATATAGTCGTTCTTGAGTGTTGGCAGGCCAACTCCCGAGGTGTAGTCCAACTCGAAGAGGTTGCCGTAGATGTCGCCCTTAATGGTGTTGTAGATGCCGTTGGGGAGTGCTACGACCATGCCATAGCGTGTCGTGTCGGTGGCATCCACGGTGAGTGTGCCACTATTAAAGTGCATCCACTCTGCGCCGATGACATATGATGAGATACCGCGCTTGATAATCTTCTCGATAAGCAGCACGGTGTACTCCTTGTTGCGCGATGCGATGTTGTAGCTTAGTGAGTTATGGAGCATGGTTGTCTCCTCATCTGTCTCACCCACCTGGCGGAATGTCTTGCCGTCGAGCGATACCTCCCAACCGAAGGTGTCGGCAGTAGGTGCGGTGAAGGTGAGTTTATCCTCGCCCATGCCCGCAAATGTCACGGGGATGCGGAACGATGCCTTACCCTCGGCATCTGCGAAGGTGATGCACTCTTTATCGTTTGCTGCGATGGGGTAGCACTCGCGCTCACCGTTGTTCACGATGCGTGCACATGCTGTGAGTCTCTCGCCAGCGTCGCCCACGATGCCGTTTACGATGTTGCTACCCTCCTTTGTGCTGAGCTCCACCCACTCAGGGAAGTCGGTGGCAGCAAAGCTGAAGTTTGCCTCGATGCTAAACTCCTTCCACTCATCGTAGCCCAACTCTATGGTCTCCGAGCTCTTGCCGCTGGCATCCTTAATCTTTAGTGTGAGCTCCTTTGCTGCACGCTCCACCGTAACCAATGTCTGGCTCAACGAGCCCATGCGGATGCTGATGCTCGCTGTGGTTGCCTCATCCTTGATGCTCAAATCCGAGATCTTGAGTGTCATGGTGTATGTGCCCGCCTTGCCTGAGGTATCCTGAACCTCGCCCGCTGCGGTGATAAACTTGCACCATAGGGCGTCGGAAGAGAGGTGCCAGTCGTGGCTCGCCGTGAACTCGAACTGGGGTCTGTCGCCCGCCTTGCACTCGATGTTGTCGAGCGTGGGTAGGGGTTGGGGCGTGATTTCGTTGCTGGGGCTGCATGCCACGGCGAGAGCCGCCGCGGTGAGCATCAGCGCACAAAACCTAATCGTAAAAAGCTGTCTCATATAGTTTTTCTATTTTTTCTTCGGTAATTAGTGGCATCAAGCATTAGAAACCCTCGCGCATGATGCGTTCAGCCTCATCATCCGATATCCACTCGAGGATGTTGGCATATGTGCCCACCGTGCCTACCTCCTCGACATATAGCGTCACATACTGCAACAGGAAACCCTCGCAGGGGCTGTAGTACGAGCCTGAGTCTGCGGGCTGTGTCATCATCAGTTTGCCGTTGCCGTAGATAGTGCCAAAGGC
>JAFZGE010000178.1 GCA_017555545.1 Alistipes sp. | reverse complement strand
TCTTATGTCTCTTATGTCTCCCAAAAAGATTACTAATTAAACCTATAATAGATGAAAAAGTTAACTTTAATCCTTGCATCTGCGCTTCTTATGACAGCATGTGCAAACCAGAGCGACAAGCAGGAGGGTGTTCCCGCTATCGACATCAACAACTTCGACGAGTCTATCGTTCGCAACGATGACTTCTACCAGTGGGCAACTGGTGGTTGGCAGAAGAACAACCCCCTCAAGCCCGAGTATTCACGCTACGGCTCATTCGACGTTCTCCGCGAGAACAACGAGATCCGCATCAACGAGCTCTTCGATGAGATGACTAAGGTTGAGGCAGAGTTTGGCAGCGTAGAGCAGAAGATCTCTGACCTCTACAAGATGGGTCTCGATGAGGAGCGCCTCAACGCTGAGGGTGCTGAGCCTATCCGCCAGGCATTGAACTACATCCTCTCAATCAAGGATCGTGAGGAGCTTATCGCTAAGATTGCACAGCTCCACATCGACGGCGTAGGCGCATTCTTCTACTCATACCCCGCAGCAGACCTCGAGGATAGCAACATGACAATCCTCTACATGGAGCAGGGTGGTCTTGGCATGGGCAACCGTGACTACTACACCGACGAGAAGAACGCTGAGCTCAAGGCTGGCTACCGCGACTACCTCGCAAAGATCTTCACTCTTGCAGGTGTTGAGGGCGACGTAGCCAAGATGGTTGAGAATGTTATGGCTGTTGAGGATCGCCTCGCTGCCAAGCATTGGACAAACGTTGAGTGCCGCGACATCGTTAAGGGCTACAACCCCTACACTTACGAGGCATTCAAGGCTCAGTATAAGGGTGTTGACTGGGATGCTTACTTCAAGGCTATGGGCGTACGCAAGATCGAGAAGATCGTTGTAAGCCAGCCCTCATCTTTCGCTAACACACTCGCTACATTGAAAAGCGCATCTCTCGATGAGCTTCGCGCATATGTTGCAGCACACTACATCAGCTCTGCATCTTCATACTTGAGCGAGGACTTCGCAGTGGCATCATTCGAGTTCTTCGGCAAGGCTATGTCTGGCACCGAGGAGATCCGTCCTCGTTGGAAGCGTGCTATGAGCGTGCCCAACTCTGTTCTCTCAGAGGCTGTAGGTCAGATGTACGTTGCTAAGTACTTCCCCGAGAGCGACAAGGCTCGCGTTGAGGAGATGGTAGCAAACATCCAGAAGGCATTCTCAAAGCACATCGAGGCTCTCGACTGGATGGGCGAGGAGACCAAGGCTAAGGCACAGGAGAAGCTCGCAGCCTTCACCGTGAAGATTGGCTACCCCAACAAGTGGAAGGACTACACAACACTCAAGGTAGACCCCGCAAAGAGCTACTGGGCAAATGTTGTTGAGGCAAACCGCTGGTACACAATGGATGAGATGAGCGAGGTAGGTAAGCCCGTTGACCGCGCTAAGTGGTTGATGTCACCTCAGACCGTTAACGCATACTACATGCCTACAACAAACGAGATCTGCTTCCCCGCAGCTATCCTCCAGCCTCCTTTCTACAACTCTAATGCTGACGACGCTGTAAACTATGGCGCTATCGGCGTGGTTATCGCACACGAGATGACTCACGGCTTCGATGACCAGGGCTCACAGTTCGACAAGGATGGTAACATGAAGGATTGGTGGACAGCCGAGGACCGTGCAGCCTTCGAGAAGAAGACTCAGGTGCTCGTAGACCAGTTCAACGCTATCGAGATCCTTCCAGGTCTCTATGCAGATGGTAAGTTCTCACTCGGCGAGAACATCGCTGACCAGGGTGGTCTCCGCCTTGCGTTCACAGGTCTTACTGACTACGCATGGGCTGAGGGTCGTCCCGCAGACATCGACGGCTTCACAGGCGAGCAGCGCTTCTACATCGGTTATGCTACCCTCTGGGCACAGAACATTACTGATAAGGAGAAGGAGAACCTCACAAAGAACGACGTTCACTCACTCGGCCGCAACCGCGTAAACGCTACATTGCGTAACATCCAGTCATGGTACGACGCATTTGGCGTCAAGGAGGGTGACGCGATGTTTATGCCTGTTGAGGAGCGTGTTATCATCTGGTAATTTCTTGTAATAAAGGTCATTCACGACCTCTAGTTAAAAGCACCAATGGGTTTCCGTTGGTGTTTTTTTTGTGTCAGTGACAAACAAGAGACAAAAGGGACATAAGAGACATAAGGGACTAAAGGGACATAAGGGAAGTCGCTATCAATAAATTGTCCGAGCCATCCCTTTCGTCTCTTCTGTCTCTTTCGTCTCTTTTGTCTCTTTCGTCTTTGACGTCTCTTTCGTCTCTTCTGTTCGCTACAACGCCACGGACTGGGGTTCATTATTATTAAATATAAGTATAACTATTACTAACCATAGGAAAAATTTGTTACCTTTGTCAAAACAAAATCTCTTTACCTATGAATTTCTGGAAAACATTCGGGGCATCGCTCCTCGCATTCGTAGTAGCCGCAGTTATAGTTGTTGTGGGCTCTATCTCGTTCCTCTTCAACATCCTTCTCTCACTCAATGTCGAGAGCGAGGGTGTACCCGCACAGAGCGTCCTTTACATCAATATCGCAGAGGATATAACCGACGCACCTCCCGCATCAGCATTCGGAGCATTGGATCCCTCAACCATGACATTCAACACTCCTATAACACTTCTCCAGGCACTCACAGCCATCGAGAATGCTGCAAATGATGAAAATATCAAGGGTATCTGCATCTATTGCAATGGCCTCGGCACAATCTCTACAGCAAACATCGAGGAGCTTCGTTCATCATTGCTCTTGTTCAAGAACTCGGGAAAGTTTATCGTGGCATACGATGATGTATATGCTCAGAACGAGTACTACCTCGCCTCTGTTGCCGATGAGATTCTCATCAACCCCGAGGGATCACTCGACTGGCGCGGTGCCGGCACCACAACACTCTTCTATAAGGGTCTTATGGATAAGCTCGATATCAAGGCAGAGATCTTCCGTCCCACAGATTGCAAGTTTAAGAGCGCTGTAGAGCCCTTCTTCCGCACAAATATGTCACCCGAGAACCGCTTGCAGATGGAGGTCTTGGTGAACTCTATGTGGAACGATATCGTTAATGATGTTGCCATGAGCCGTGGTATAGAGCCTCAGGAGCTTAAGCGATATGCTTCGGAGCTCTTGATCAACACCTCGGATGATGCTCTTGAGTATGGCATGGTCGATAGAATTGCCTACGAGGATGAGTTGTTTGACCTCTTTGGCGAGTATGGCGTCAAGCGCAACGACATGGGCCTATACAACAATATTTCGCTCGGCAAGTACTCTTCGCTTTTGGATATCGCACCCAAGCGCGTATCTGTAGGTAATAAGAGCTCTATCGAGAACCTCAAGAAGCCTCTTGTTGCTATCATCTACGCTGAAGGTCAGATTGTTGATGGCAACGCTTATACCGACGGCTATGTCTTTGGCTCACGCTTAGCTGAGGAGTTGCGCCAGGCACGCCTCGATGAGAATACCAAGGCTGTTGTGGTGCGTGTTAACTCTCCTGGTGGCTCGGCATTGGCTTCGGAGATAGCATGGCGCGAGATGGTGTTGTTGCAGGAGGTAAAGCCCGTAGTTATCTCTATGGGTGATATGGCAGCAAGTGGTGGTTACTACATCTCTGCTCCCGCCGACTACATCTTTGCAGATAAGCTCACTCTCACAGGCTCTATCGGTGTCTTTGGTGTTATCTACAACATCGAGAATACACTCAAAAACAAGCTCGGCGTGACAACCGACACCGCAGCTACATCGCCCTCTGCAGGTCAGATTACAATCTTGCGCTCACTCACCGAGGAGCAGCGTAAATCTATTAACGCAGGTGTCGACCGCGTATATACAACCTTCACTTCACACGTTTCTGAGGGTCGTAACCTCCCTATAGAGGATGTATTGAAGATTGCCGAGGGTCGTGTGTGGAGTGGTAGCAACGCTGTTGAGATTGGCTTGGTAGATGAGATCGGTGGCTTTACCGAGGCTGTTGTTAAGGCTACAGAGCTTGCTGGTATCTCAAAGAAGTATGCACTCTACGAGTTTAACGCGCAGCTCTCACCCTTCGAGCAGTGGTTGGAGGATATGGGTAGCACAGCTACTGTAAATATGGGTATTAAACAGAATAGCCCCTACTTCGAGGAGATTTGCAACTTCCTTGTTGCTAACCCATTGCTTATCACCAATGGTGGCATCCAGACTATGGTACCTGGTGACTTGCGTATCGAATTTTAATTATAACACTCTATGAATGAACAGTTAGAACAGCTACTTAGAAGTATCATACACCCCGAGACCAACGAGAATATCGTTGATAGCGGCTTTGTGGATCGTGCAGATAGGGGTGAGGATGGCTCTATCGCCATTACTCTCCGCTTCCAGAAGGCGCGTGACCCCTTTGCACAGAAGATTAAGCGCCAGGTTGAGGATCTCATGAAGGCTACCTTCCCCGAGAACCAGGCCATGGTAATCATCCGCGAGGCAGCACCCAAGCCACGCCGTCAGGAGAATGTGTCAACAACTACGGATATCTGCCGTATCGTTGCTGTGGCATCAGGTAAGGGAGGTGTAGGTAAGTCTACGGTTACTGCCAACCTCGCCGTGGCACTACGCCAGAGAGGTTGTAACGTAGGTATCCTCGATGCAGATATATATGGTCCTTCGCAGAATAAGATGTTTGGTGTCGAGGGTTATATTCCCGATGCAGAGCGCGATGAGGATGGCCACGACTTTATCATCCCAGCACAGTCGTTGGGCATTAAGGTTATGAGTATCGGTTTCTTCATTAAGCCTACCGATGCTTTGATGTGGCGTGGTGGCATGGCTACAAATGCCCTGCATCAGCTTATTCACCAGACTCGTTGGGGTAAGTTGGACTACCTCTTGATCGACCTTCCTCCAGGAACAGGTGATATCCACCTCTCTATTATCAACGAGCTTAAGATCTCTGGCGCTGTTATTGTCTCTACACCCCAGCAGGTTGCTGTTGCGGATGTTGTGCGTGGTGTCGAGATGTTCCGTCACCCACAGGTTAATGTTCCCGTGTTGGGTGTTGTTGAGAATATGGCATGGTTTACGCCTGAGGAGTTGCCCGACAATAAGTACTATCTCTTTGGCAAGGGTGGTGCCAAGCAGTATGCTGAGGGTGCAGGTGTCGACTTGTTGGGTCAGATACCCATCATCCAGTCTATCATGGAGGGTAGTGATGAGGGTCGCCCCGCGGGAGGTTTCGATCCACGCGTTGAGAAATACTATGCCGAGATTGCCGCTAAGGTTGTTGAAAAGCTCCCAACGGAGTGTTAACAAGTGTGTGGATAATTGTTGGCAAAATTATAATAAAAAGATTTGTATTATTGGGAGCGGTCGTTGTATATACGGCCGCTCTCTTTTTGCAAATAAAAAGGCAACAATTTATACCCCATCTTTTCAACGCACTTGTCCACGAATTTTCTCACCCAATGTTGATATCTTAAACATGTCAATATGTTAATATTCCATTGTTAACAATGTTAATTTCTAAGTTTTATTTTATATATATATTTACTTATCAATGAATTAAAAGAAAAAATAAAATAAAAATAAGTAACAAATAAAACATACGAATGTTGATAAAAACCTCATTCGAAAGTTATTGACACAATCAACACCCTTTATTATTATTGTTTTAATTATTTATATATATATAAGTATTAAAAAAATATAAAACAACTGTTGACAACATCTACCCAAAAGCCAAACTCTGAAAATAGTCAC
>JAFZGE010000177.1 GCA_017555545.1 Alistipes sp. | reverse complement strand
TAGCTTGCAGCAACGGCGGGAATCATCTCCGAGGTAACGATGGTCTTAACAACGAACTCCTTGCCAGTAATCTTGCCGAGCTCTGCCCAACGAGTGAGCTGGTAGCACATAAGGAGCACGAGGGTCTGGTTGCCGTTCAACAAAACGTAGTCGCCCTTACCTGTGCGGAGTGCTACGCCAAGACGGTCAGCATCGGGATCTGTAGCCATCGCAAAATCTGCACCCTCCTTCTCTGCGCGCTCGATAGCCATAGCCATAGTCTTGCGCTCCTCGGGGTTGGGTGATGCTACGGTTGGGAAGTTGCCGTCGAGCACCATCTGCTCCTCTACACATATAATATTATTGAAGCCATAGTTGCGCAGTGACTGAGGAACGAGCTTCACACCAGCACCATGCAAAGGTGTGTAGACGATCTTCATGTCGTTGTACTTAGCTACAGACTCTGGAGAGAGTGAGAGCTCCTTGATAGCTGCAAGGTAGCGCTTGTCGAACTCCTCGCCAAGGATGTGGATGTTCTCGGCGTTCTTGCCTGTGAGCACCTGGCTATTGTCAGTAATCTTACCTACCTCGGCGATGATGTTAACATCGTGGGGTGAAGTAACCTGTGAACCGTCGTTCCAGTATGCCTTGTAGCCGTTGTACTCCTTGGGGTTGTGTGATGCTGTAACCATAACACCCGACTGGCAGCCGAGCTCACGGATTGCGAACGATAGCTCGGGAGTGGGGCGGAGAGCATCGAAGAGGTAAACCACGAAACCGTTAGATGCGAAGATGTCTGCTACACGCTCAGCGAACATGCGAGAGTTATTACGGCTGTCGTGAGAGATAGCAACCTTGATCTCCTCGCCTGCGAAGTTGAGCTTAAGATAGTTTGCAAGTCCCTGAGTAGCAGCACCTACTGTGTATATGTTCATGCGGTTAGTACCCACGCCCATGATGCCACGCAAGCCACCAGTACCAAACTCGAGATCCTTGTAGAAGCTCTCAACAAGCTCGTTATGATTGTTCTCCATCAAGAAGCGAACCTCCTGCTTTGTTGCCTCGTCGTAGTTACCGTCGAGCCATGCCTGTGCTTTCGACGCTACCAACTTGTCCAAATCGTTTGTCATAGTGCTATTAGTTATATTTATCGATTATTGTTTGCTGAGTAAAAAATCCGATATGCAAATATACGAAAAATAATTGAAACTCTACTATATCAGCGCATTAAATTTTCTAGCAAAAATTGCGCCTTCGGAGCCTTATTAAAAAAATCGAATTTTGCAACTCTTTTTTGAGTTTATTTTTATAAAATTATCCACATCTTTGCAATGTCAAAAACGGCTTTATTGTCCCAGACAGATCGAGGCCAGTTTTAGCAGAAAGAGGTATAAAAACGTAACTAATTGAAGCAGAGCATTTGAGCTGTTTCAGGGGAGTTATCGCCCCATAAAGTAAAGAGGAAAACAACGTGATGACGCATTCGGACACATACACACAGGTTTGGCAAGACTGCCTTGACAGACTCCAACTCACAATCACCGAGGAGGAGTATGTAAAGTGGTTTAAGCCTATCCGTCCTATCGGGTTTGATGGCTCAAACCTCCGCTTGCGTGTGCCCAACGAGAGCTTCGTTGTGAACATCGAGAAGCTCTTCCTCTCACGCCTTAAGCCTATCATCATGGAGCTTTATGGTGCTGATACTCAGCTTCATTACGCTGTGCCTCGTGAGGTGCGTCCACAGCAGGTCGAGACTACCGCTACGGCAGTTCCCGAGTTTGCGCGCCCCATTGACACTGCAAAGATAAAAAATCCTTTTGCATTACCAGGCCTTCGCCGCATAGTAATTGATCCACAGCTCAACTTGAACTACACTTTCGATAACCATATCGAGGGTGAGTGCAACCGCTTGGCACGCTCTGCGGGTATGGCTGTGGCAGTATCTCCTGGTAGCACCGCGTTCAACCCATTATATATATATGGTGACTCAGGTTTGGGTAAGACTCACATAGCCCAGGCTATTGGTCATGAGGTGCGTCAGCGTCACCCCGAGTTGCAGGTGCTCTATGTCTCGATGAACAAGTTCCAGGCTCAGTTCCAAACAGCCTATAAGAATGGCGAGATTACCGACTTCATCCACTTCTATCAGATGGTCGATGTCTTGATTATCGATGACATTCAGGAGCTAACCGGTAAGACTGGTACGCAGAACGTATTCTTCAATATTTTCAACCACCTTCAGTTGTCGGGCAAGCAGCTCATCCTCACATCGGACAAGCCACCCGTGGAGCTCAAGGATATCGAGCAGCGACTCCTGACTCGTTTCAAATGGGGTCTCTCGGCGCAGTTGAACGTTCCCGACTACGACACTAAGGTTAAGATCATTCGCGCAAAGGCTCAGCGCCTCGGTGCTAACATCCCTGAGGATGTGGTGGCCTACCTCGCAGAGAACATCTCGGCTAATGTGCGTGAGATTGAGGGTGCTCTCTCTTCGCTCATCGCAAATGCTTCATTCCTTGGTCGCAAGATTACAATCTCGCTTGCTAAGGATATCTTGAAGGTCTACGTTAAGCTCACACAGCGCGAGATTACTATCGACCACATCGTGAAGGTTGTTTGCGAGTACTACGACATTGAGCTTGATACGTTCAACTCTACAAAGCGTACGCGCGATGTAGCTCAGGCTCGCCAGGTTGCGATGTTCCTCGCGAAGCAGCACACCAAGGCACCTCTCACGGTTATTGGTTCATCAATCGGTGGTCGTAACCATGCTACGGTGCTCCACTCATGCAAGGCTGTCGCCGACATGATGGATACAGATAAGACATTCAAGGCACAGATCGAGGAGATCGAGAAGTTGGTGCTCAACAAGAACTAAGATAGGGTAGTCTTCCAAATGGGAGACTACTTTTTTTTGTGTCCATCTACCCCGTGTTACTCAATCCTCTCCATGGTGCAGTCAACTAAAAAATCTGATATTTGCGCTACTAATCGAAAAGTTTTACTAAATTTGTAAAATTAAAGACATTATCGGTAGGCTAATGAGGTTCTGACTACCCGCTGATGACAACTTCAATCTATAGAACCTCCCCAAATAAGATGAGAAAGATAGTAAATGCCCTTTTATTGGTGGTGTTGACACTATGCTGCGCTTGTGCTACTAAACCCAACACAGAGTATGTTGTTCTTGCATCGGAGAGTGTTAACCAGGATGCGGCGTGGCGTGATGTTGTCGATGCCCTAGTGCAGAAGCACGATGCCTCGGTAGTCCTCTTTAAGGAGTCGCCTTGCGAGGCTTTCGAGAGCCTTCAGACGATGAACCCTCGCTATGTTGCTGTGGTTGATATGCCCGAGAATATCGGTCGCGACTACGTTATAGAGTTCCACCACACAAGCCGTGACATCGACGGCGATATCTATGCCGACTTTATGTGGGGTATCATCACAGGCTACGATGCTGATGCCGCAATGCGCATGGTTAACAATAGCACCGAGCCCCTCGTGGTTAAGGATGCCGTAGCAACAATCATGGAGCTCAACTCTGCTAAGTGGTTTGACAACTACGCATGGGTTGATGACCACACCAAGGGTCTTTGGGGTGAGAAGCGTGGCTTCGATGGCGAGATTACAACGGGCATGGTAGCTCCCGAGGAGGTGTTGCCTAAGTTTACTGAGTTGTATGCTGCATATGATCCCGACCTTATCGTAACTGCTGCTCACGCTACGCAGGGCAACCTCGAGATGCCATATTCGTTGGGTAACCTCAAGCCCCGCGATGGTAAGCTCTATGCAGAGGATAGATTTACTGGTGCAGAGTGGGACTTGCAGGAGTCGGGCAAGCGTCGCGTATATACGGCTGTGGGTAACTGTCTTATCGGTGATATGAACAACACCAAGGAGAGCATGGCTGCGGCGTGGATGAATGGCTCGAATGCCGCAACTATGGTTGGCTACGTCGTTACTACATGGCATGGCCGTAATGGCTGGGGTGCACTCAAGTATTGGGTTTCAAACCCCGAGCGCTACACCTTGGCTGAGTCAGTATTTATTAACCAGCAGGATCTCATCCACCAGCATAACGAGTGGACTCCAGCGCTTCTCGATGAGCGTTACAACTTCTGCGAAGGCTTTATGGAGGAGCTCACAACGGCTGCTGAGCGCGTTTCGGAGGTTGTAGGTCACGAGGTAGACTTCGATAATGCCGAGGATTGGGATATGATTGGCTTCTGGCACGACCGCGACGTCTTGGTTTACTATGGCGATCCCAAGTGGGAGGTGCGTCTTCAGAGTGCTGGTGAGCAGGACTACACCGTTGCTGCCGAGCGTAAGGGTGACCGTTATATCGTAACTGTTACTACTGGCGCTAACTTCAGCATGGAGAAGATGCGTGGCGATAAATTCAAGCAGGAGCATGTCCTCGACTTGCCCTTCAGCTATATCTTCCCTGAGAGATTGTCTAACCCAAAGTTTGAGGATGATAAGTGGGGTAAGGCGGTTGTTGATGAGAACTTCATGCTTTTGTACGACGCGGAGTTTGAGCCTTCATCAACCTACGAGATTGTAATCTTGACTGAGTAGTAAGGTGCGAAACAATATAAAAAAGGATAGGGTGTCC